>DATDNG010000581.1:0-3926 GCA_036518375.1 Nitrososphaeraceae archaeon
ATCTGTCCTGGCGAAGTAAATACGAAAATGCAGCAAGACTTTGACCACGAGTACTATAGAAAATATAAAGATAAAATGCTCCAACCAAAACAAGTTGCAGAGAGAATTATTGATATGATATTTAATGATAAAAAATATAATAATGGCCAGTCTATTGAGATTGGATAGTCAAGATCTTTTGTAGTAGATATGATAATTAGTGAGGGACAAAACAATTTTTATTGATATATTATAAAAATAGTTAGGGGAGTGACGTTTAGTCTTATGGCGATATCTTTGAGAAGGAACCTTAAAAGAAAAAGCACATGTTAGATCAGCCTATATGAGACGAATAATGTTTCAAGTCCGGTGACCATCTGTGATCTGTAGAGATATTACAGTTTCTTATACGGAAACTCAAAATAAGTCTTTATTCATACTTTGGCTCATAAATGGCGGCTAGATCAAAGTGGAATTTGGAAGGAGATTACTTTGAAGGATGTAATTGTGATTCAATATGTCCATGTATATTTAAGGGAGATCCAGATGAAGGCTATTGCAATGTAACTGTTGCATGGCATATTCAAAAAGGTAATTATGAAGCTGATGGTAATAATAATAATATTAATCTTGATGGACTAAATGTAGTAGCACTCTTTCACACACCTGGTAATATGTTAACAGGCCCAAAATGGAATGCAGCAATGTATATTGATGAAAGAGCAACTAAGGAGCAAATTGATTCACTTACCACTATATATTCTGGACAAGCAGGAGGTTTCTTTGCTGTTGCTTCCAAGCTAATTGGTAAGATGTTGGGAGTAAAATCAGTTCCAATTGAGTTTGGTATTGATGGAAAGCGTCGTTGGCTGCGTATAAAAGATTTGTTGCAACTTGAAATAGAGGGAGTTGTAGGAGCAGATCCCAATAATGAATCACTTGTAGTTAATCCATCATTCCATATAGTACCCGGTTATAACCTTATAGTTGCTCAATCGAGCAAATATGCTTATAGTGATCATGGAATGCAATGGGATAATTCGGGTAAGAATGGTTTCTATTCTAGATTTAGCTACTCATCTTAACTTAACAATCGAGCAGCATAAGAACAGAACAAATATGATATTTTTTACTAGCTAACAAATTTGAGAAGTCATGAATAAGCTGCAAAAGATAATTCTTCTTACGTTGGTTTCAACTTCTGTGCTAGCGTGGGTTATGTCAAAAGACCAACCAGATATGATGAAAGCAATGATGACATATGACTCTATAGCAATTGCATTATTTACGGTCAGTTGGACTACTGGAATGGCCGCAATGATGTTTCCTGCAATTTCTCCTATGGTTCTATTGTATAATAGGTTGATTAAAAATGATAATAATAGAGACAGCATAAGTAATGGGAAAGATAAACAAGTATTATCATCCACTTCTATTGTTATTGAAGGAAAAAATGATAACGCTAATATTGATAACAAAGATGTAGACGAGCGGCCTTCTTCTTATTACTTCATTAAGATGATATTATTTGTAGGCAGTTACCTTGCAGTATGGGCTTTAACTGGACTTGTGCTTCTTTTAGCATGGTCTGTCCCAATGAATAGCTTTGTTGTTATGGGACTTGAAAGAAAACAGCTTGACATCATTTATGGCATTTTACTAATTATTGCGGGTGCATACCAATTCAGCCCACTAAAAACAGTATGTATTGGATATTGTGAATCGCCGTTAAGCTTCTTTATGAGAAGGTGGAGAAGTGGAACAATTGGTGCTCTCAAGATGGGTACATATCATGGATTATACTGTCTTGGTTGCTGTTGGCCATACTTTCTATTAATGATAGCTTTGGGTTGGATGAATTTGCTTTGGATGGGGCTATTTGCATGTATAATTTTTGGAGAAAAGATGTGGTCTAAAGGAATATGGATTGCTAGGATAGCTGGAATAGGGTTGATGACACTAGGACTAGTTGCAATAATACTTGCACCAAACGCTCATAGTTTACTTGGCGTTGGTGATGGTAGTGGTGGTAAAGACAATAATCACAGCAGCGACAAGGATAGTAATACCAATATGAATAGTAATATGAATATGAATATGAAAGTAACTATGAAAACGATGAAGATGTAAAGGTATTGAAGATGTCAGGCGATTCTTTATGGTAATTGCACCTGAAGAATACCGAAGTTATAGGCACAAGCGATAAAAGAGATTGTAATAGCTAATATTTTTATGTCATAAAATCCGAAAATGTGTTTTGCTTTAAATTATGGTGATGCTGGACGTTACTAATATGTAAATGCCATTTGTCCTCTTCTTCCTAGTCTATCTTCCTGTCTCCTCGTCATTTCCCTATGCGGCTTTTGGCAAGCCAACATTTTCCTAAATATGTTAGTAGTTCCTTGTCCAAAACATAAAAAAAGCAATATAATCTTTCAATGAAAGACCAAGATTGTTGAAGAATGCTCCTAATGGCTGGAAAGTCAGTTCAGCAAAAAAAGTATATTCTAATGATCTTATTGAATTATATGAAGACACACTTGATTTAAACGGAATAGAAAAAGTATACACAAGAGGAGTGAGAAAGGACTATTCAACAATAGTCCCATTTATTTCTGATGAAGAAATTCTTGTAATCAAAAGTTACAGACATTTAGTAGATTCAATCCTAATTGAAATACCATCAGGATATATAGATAAAGGAGAAAGTCCTAAAGAAGCAGCAATAAGGGAGCTTAAAGAGGAAACAGGGTATTCTGCAAAGGATGTGATATCAATAGGAGATTATACTCTTGATTATTCAATGTTTGAGCAGAGGGGAAATCTCTTTGTTGCATATGATTTAGTAAAAGTGGGAAACCAATCACTCGGAATAATGGAAAAAATAGATGTTGAAAGTATAAGTATAAAAAAAATTAAGCAGCTTCTTTTAGAAGGGAAGATACTAAATGCAGCATCTATTGTGGCATTATATAGAGCTCTTGATTTTCAAGAACACTCAAATATGAAACAAAAATGACTCAAATAATTAGACATTTAGTTTAAGTGCTACAATTTACTAAATTACAAAGAAAGGCTATTACACCATTTAGATTAAACATAATACATTTTGTTCCAATCAATTACAAGTAATTATCAGGCAAGGTTTCAAGTTCAAAAATCAAATCCCATATAGATTGTTGCCTATTTTGAGGCTTGAGATCAATCATCTTCAAGATGCAATGGTCTAGCTTTCTGGAAATTGTAGGATGATACTTTGAAGGAAGGTCAACTGCAGGTCTATTCATTTTATCGTCATATACTGGAGGTCTCATACGTGTCATCATTTCATAGAATATTATTCCCAGAGAAAAAATGTCTGTACGACCATCAACTAAACTATCTAATGCAAACCATTGCTCTGGGGAACAATATCCAGGTGTTCCACCTATCCCTACGTCTGTCGTCGCAGCAGCAGTCAATGCTAGAGATTTTCTGTTGATATCTTTCCCAAGTCCCCAATCTGTAATTTTTATTTCAGATCTACTAGGATCTGTATACATAATATTATCTGGCTTTAGGTCTCGATGAAATAAATTGGAACTGTGTGCTTGAGCTAAGGCATTACATGTAGGTAGAATGATTCTATTGATGGTCCATTTCCTCTCAAAAACATATCTTTCATGGCTACGAAATCTTTCATCCATATGTTCTCTGAGAGAACCGCCGCTTAGATACTCCATTATGTAGTAGGAAGTAAAATTAGGTGGCTCTCCTCCCATATTCCACTGGAATATTTTTACAATATTTGGATGATTTAATTGAGAAAGTATTTTGATTTCTCTTTCAAAGTGCTGCTTATTAGTTATATCAAACTCTTTGAGTTCTTTTAATGCATATCTTGTGTTATCGTCTCCTTGAATCTCATAGACCTTTCCAAAAGTACCTGAATTGAGTTGTTTTATAAT
>DATDNG010000582.1:0-9161 GCA_036518375.1 Nitrososphaeraceae archaeon
TACACCTACGGTGGTTTTCTTCCGTCTACTTTTCAACAACAACATGTATTCACGTTATCTGAATTTCCAACATGGATGATGCAAAGAAGTCATGAGATGTTCTTTAGATGTGTCAACAACCTAGAAGAAATAGTACAATAGGAATATTTTATTTAATTAAATTATCTACTTCATGACACCTATAGCTTCATTAATCAATGGCATTATCCTTTATAACTAATTGATTAGTATAAAATTATTGTTTTCTCTACGCATCAACTTTGAATGTGTTTATTCACTAACCTGTGCTACGCTAAAAAATGAAAATTGTAATTGGTTGATGGAGCATCATTGACTACAATTAATATCTCTAAAATTATGAATGTTCTGGTCGCAGAAGATGAATATGATATTGCCTTGTTATACAAGATGGCGTTGGAAAAGAGAAATCACAAGGTTACTATTACTGAAAATGGCGAAGACTGTTTAAAAATTTATCACGAAGAGTCTCAGCGTACGAGATTTGACGTCGCCAACAAGCAAATGGTAGCCTTTGACGCAATCGTTCTTGATTATAAAATGCCAAAGATTGATGGAATGGAAGTCGCAAAGGAAATCCTATCGGTGAATCCACACCAAAGGATAATTTTTGCATCTGCATATGTCAAGGAGACGCTCTTGGATTCAATAAAAAATTTACATCAAATTGTCGAACTGATGCAAAAGCCGTTCGCGGTAAAAACGTTACTGGACACTATAGAAGATAAAGAAACATATTCTGAACTATTGGAACTTAATGTAGATATTGGTTTGATAAAAGCAATAAATCCTACACACGAACAAATTACAGACTTGTTGCAAAGGTTGCGAAAAGTTCATAATGAAAGAACCTTCTAAAATCGCTATCGCATTCATTTTCGTCTTTTTAAAAGACAATACTAGCACCAATATCGACGATGTTCAAGTTTACATATGCTAGAATTGGCCCAAAAATACAGCCGGGATCGTCACCGGCACTACTTTTGTCTGGTTCTATTATTTATTTTTCTGTTTTGGTTGCTTCAGGAGTCTCAGCAGCCTGCTCTGGTTCTTTTGCTACTTCAAACAATGACACTATAGTCGTCTCGTCTTCATCCTTTATCATTCTTACGCGAATTTTTCTTGGAGGATTGGTCTTACCACGACTCCAGATTTGTCTGTTTAGATCCTGGTCAATTTTTATTTCATCACTTTTCATATGCCTTTTAGCAAAGTCTTTGACTATGTTGATCACGCGGTCTGCCCTTTTATATTTCGGAGTTATCCATGCTTTGCCCAGATTAATTGTATAAACGCGAGTTAGATTCTCTTCATTATTAGACATTTTGTTTCACCAACTAGAAGTGATCTTAGCCGACCTTTACGTCGGTTCTTCGCCATAGCCTTCTTTTCGGATTCGTCCTTACCTTTCTATGAGTTCGAATTATAATCCATGCTGGGACCGGCCTATTTTGCTTAATGTGTTTTATTAGCCTTTTTTTGCGTGAAGTGTTTTTGCGGGCAGCCATTTTTTAGGTTATTAAGTCGATCCTATTTTTAAGTGTTGGTCTAGTCTATGTTGCCTTATCTTGCAACACTTGCTATTCCAACTCTTGCTAGTTCTGAACCTATACCATAACAATCTTCACCTGTATCTACTGATAAATTCTGATTGTAATCAGTTTGATCCAAGTTAAATCATTTCAGATGACGAGCGTTTTGGATCCCTACGTTAATTCCGATGATTTTTATTATAAAATCATTCATAGACGAATTTGAGAGAATCAATATATACATGATCGAAGCACTACTGTGTATGTGCTTTTTAGAGTTAGGTGTAATGCAACATCTACTACTAAAATATTAGACACATATTAGTAGATGTCAAAATATGTTGGTAAAGAAGTTTGCTTTAACAAGTCGATTATCATCTCTGATCGCTTTATTCTTTTCCTTTGCATTGTTGTTTGGTATTACAGGAAATATTATGATCTCAGCATCCGCAGAACCAAACGGGACAAGTTCAGGCATGGTTAAATCGAATACAATGCAGAGCAAAATAACACAACCAAAGAATACCACAGAAACCTTTTCAGCAAGGGGGTCAATAAGTTCCTTAATTTATCAGACCCGCGTAAACAATACATCAGATCTAGTAGCTGCAGATAAGTCCATCTTGTCAGGAGAATGGTTTATTCGGAACACAGGAGGTATAATAACAGCTTTTGCAGCTAAATTAAATCAGGTTCTTGACGATGGGACACGCTGGCATACTTATGAGCTTTTTAATTTTACGACCAGAAATAACTCAAAAGTTCACTTGACCTCAGATGATAGCGCAATATTCTCAGGCACCGTTGATATCAAACTAAATAACACTGTTGTCTGGAAAAACATAAAATTAACAGTCTTCATTCTTAAAGGAAATACAATTATCTTTGTGCTGGATGATAAAGCTATCGGAGATCATTTCAGAGATCAGCCAATCTATGGCACCGTTGCCTCCATAAAAGATCGAATGGGAAGAGAAACGAAATAGGATAACGACATAAAAACTGATGTATCGATGTCATCACGATACTAGGGCAGGACAATTTTAATTAACAATATCTTTTGTTACAATACAAATGTATTGCAACTCCTGTTAATGAAATATACAAGTTTGTACGTAAATCATGTGAAAAGTGGTCTTACCATTTTTGTAAATCCTAGTCCATTAGATTTTTGTCTAAGGTGCCTAATAATGCTAAAGCAACTTCTCTTCTATAAAATAGTAGATCGAAGCTGGGAATAGGTTTAAAAAAGTAAAGTACAATAGATCGAAAATGGAGATGTAAACTTAACGATGGCTTATAGTTCATGTGTATTCTGTTCGATAATTGAGGGTCGCCTTCCTGCTGCTGAAATATATCACGATGAGAATTTTTTGGTATTAATGGACAAATACCCAATTAACATTGGACATACTCTAGTCATTCCAAAATCACATTATGATAATTTACTTTTAATGCCTCGCAAAGAAGTTGGCCGCTTATACTCGCTGGTAGCTATTGTTGCTGAATCTGTGATCTGTACTGTTAAAGCAGATGGCTTTAACGTAGGACAAAATAACGGTAGATGTGCTAATCAAATTGTTCCACACGTGCACGTCCACATTATCCCAAGATTTAACGACGACAGTCCAAATGGAAAATGGCCCGTAAGGCGAGTTGCTTCTCATCAGGAGCTTTTAGAGGTAGCAAGGAAAATAAGGCTCGCCCTAAATCCATCTGATATTCATAAACACGTGCTGAGTTTGGATCTGCAACCTTAACAATCTGGATCATTGAACAGGGATTTGAATAATAAGAACAGTTCTATGAGACGTCATGAATTTTGATATGAATTCAGGTAAGATCATTATAAGCTTACGAGCAGGTTGAAAATCTTACAAGAGCTGCTACATGGCAAGCGGGAGCAAGTTAAGAGAATTACTGTTGCCATATTTTGAGGTTCATACTTGGGTGCCATTACAGAAAGAATATGTTAGGAAAAACAGATAGGAGTATCATATGCAGACTGATACAGATAGTTGATTCATTATCTGAACTGATACCGTTTCTACCGTATTCTAGCGAAAATGGCGTGAGAGGCAGCTAGATTTAATTCGTTGATATTATAGGAGTAAAACATGATCATGTAACGGTGATCGTGACTTAATTTTAAATTTCTGCAAAGTTCGCGTATTAGGAATGATAACCTGGTTGATTTTTATTACGATATTCATCTATGCGTGTGTCCGACTTTCTTGTTTTGATCATTAGATGCCACGCTATCAGAAAAAATTTTGAGTTCTTGTTGTGACCTGATTTTATTCTTGTATTCTTCAAGATATCTTTGTGCTTCTTTTTTAGATTCAAACCTTGCTTCCCCTCTGAATGAACCATTCTCATCTATGAGACTAATAGCGTTCCAACTGCCATTCTTGCCTAGCTTTTTTACAACAAACATCTCAGTTGAATTATAACACCCAGCTAGTTATATTTATTTAAGAAATTTTTCCATTACCATATTTGTATAATGGCAGCAAGATTGATAGAAGTCAAATCGTTAAATACAAATAATATATAAGTAAATTTATTGAGATTAGCAGCACTTTATTCTGGTGGCAAAGACAGTACTTTCTCTATATTTAAGATAAGAGAGCTTGGCCATGAGGTAGTATGCTTGATTTCCATGTATCCGTCCGCAGACGACAGCTTTTTATTCCATTATCCGAACATTCGATTAACGAATTATCTCGCAGAGGCGATGCAAATTCCTCTAAGTTCGATTGCTCTCAAAAACAAATCTAAAGAGAAGGAATTTCAAGCGTTGAAGGAGGCAGTTTTGCAAGTCAAGTCTGACTATGATATTCAGGGAATAGTCCATGGAGCTATATCAAGCAAATTTCAGAATGACTTGTTCAACAGAATTTGTTTAGATAGCCATATTGGAATGTTTGCGCCTTTATGGAATGTGAATCCTTTGCAATACATGTATGAACTCGTATCTAAAAAATTCGAGATCAAGATTGTTGGTGTCTCTGCGATGGGGCTCGAAAAAGATTGGCTAGGAAGATCAATCGATAAAAATTCAATAGCTTTGTTAGAATTATTGAGCAGAAAGTACGGTTTTAATTTAGCATTTGAAGGAGGCGAGGCTGAATCTCTAGTGTTGGATTGTCCATTGTTCACCAGAAGACTTGATATTAAGAAAGCAAATATTCATTGGGACGGGCAGAGGGGAATATTTGAAATATTAGATGCTACATTAATACAGAAATAACAAGTATGCTTGACAACTTAAGAACAGGCCTTAGAAGTGCTCTCAAAAAAATTGTGGGAGCGACAGATATTAATGAAGATCTGATTGACTCTGTCTGCAAAGACGTTCAAAGGTCATTGCTGCAATCTGATGTCAATGTAAAATTGGTTATTTCAATTACAAAAAATCTCAAGGATCGAGCAATAAACGAAAAGCCCCCTAAAGGACTTTCGAGAAAGGATCATATCATTACTATTCTCTACAGCGAACTTGCAACATTGCTTGGATACAGTGGAGAAGCAATTAAGGTCGTTGAAAAATCACATAATTCTGAAGACAAGGTTATCTCATTTGAATCAGGAAAGCAAAATATTATTTTAATGCTCGGAATTCAGGGCAGTGGAAAGACAACGGTAACAGCCAAACTTGCTCGTTGGTTAACTAGGCATGGATACCGTGCGGGCGTCATAGGAGCTGATACATGGCGCCCTGGAGCACTTGCACAATTAAAAATGAATTGCAGTAAAATCAACGTTGACGTTTATGGTAACGAAGACAGCAAGAATCCTGTGGATATCGTTACTAAAGGTTTAGAATATTTTAGACAGCAAAATATTGATGTTGTAATCATTGATACTGCTGGGAGGCACAAGGAAGAAGCCGGCCTTTTGGCAGAAATGAATAGCATGTATAAAGTGTCGATACCGGATCTTGTACTTCTGGTCATAGACGGGACAATTGGCCAACAGGCTTATAATCAGGCTAAAGCATTTCATCAAGCAGCCTCCGTAGGGGGCATTATTATAACAAAGCTTGATGGAACTGCGAAGGGAGGCGGGGCGCTTGCAGCAGCCGCGGCCACGAATGCCAGAGTAATGTTCATAGGAACTGGAGAGCGTATTGATGACCTTGAGCAGTTTTCTCCTACTCGATTTGTAGGAAAGTTGCTTGGAATGGGTGATATCAAAGCTCTCCTTGAAATGGCAAAAAGCCTTGAACTACAAGCCGATGAAAACCAAACTAAAAGATTGCTAAGCGGTAAGATATCAATTGAGGACTTTTATAGTCAGATGGAGAACGTCGGAAAAATGGGATTTAGGAATGTTATTGATAGCTTACCGGGTTTATCTGGGATGATTAAAGAGGATGACCTTGATGTTCTTCAGGGAAAGATGGAGAAATGGAGATTTATCATTCAATCTATGACAAGTGAAGAGAAAAAAGATCCACATCTCATTAATGACTCTAGACGAAAGAGAATAGCAAGAGGTGCAGGAATGACTGAGCATGATATTAAAGATCTGATAAAACAATATAATAATTCCAAAGCCATGATGAAACAGACCAAAGGTAGGCAAATGCAGGGCATGTTGAGAAGGTTTGGGTTCGGTTAATCTCAAAAAAAGATTTGCTATCACAAAGACTAAGCAAGGATTACAGACTCTGCAGTTATTGTCTTTCTAGACAATTAACAAAAACTAAAAGAATTGTAACAATAAGAAGAATGAGACGAGCAGGGAGTTTAGACGAGTGCTACATCTGCAGTGGGCTTATGAGCGACATTGATTTGATAGTAGAGAAGATGGTTGTAGACGTAGAAAGGAAATACGAATTTGGTTCTTTTTTAATAGGACTAACACTTCCTACTCAGATCTATGAACGTGAAGATCAAGTCAGAGCGAGGTTTAAGATTCGTGGAAGAGAGAGCATAAAAAAACAACTTGTAAATGAGCTCGGATCTAGATTTAAGAAAATCACAAAAAAAAGACTCGAGCGCTTTCTCCCAGATATTAGAATAAATATCATTATTAACACCAACAACGATTTCTGTATTAGCGCAAAGACCTCTCCCTTGATTCTGTCTGGGCGCTATATAAAGAGGTGCAGAGGGCTGCCACAGAAAAAGGTTAGATGCATCCAATGTTTTGAGAAAGGATGCTTTGTATGCAATCATTCTGAATTGGGTGCAAATAAGAGTATCGAGGGCATAATAACTATGAGGCTGCTGTTGATTACTAATGGTGAGAAGCCAAAATTCTTGTGGTTGGGAAGTGAAGATCCAAATAGCCTTGTTCTGGGAAACGGTCGTCCTTTTTTTATGCACATATCAAACCCAAAGATTAGATCATTAAGGACAAACCTAAAATTCCATACTAACGGTGTAGTTACAACGATTAATGGAATGCTAGAGCATTTACCCAAGTTGCCTATTCAGTTTATCACAAAAACAAAGATCTTGGTACATTCCAGAACTAATCTATCAGAACTTGATCTGAGAAAATTGAAGGTCTTGAAGAATTCAGTAGTAAAATTCGAGATAAAATCTCGGATAGTTGAGAAAAAAATCTATTCAGTTAAGACACGACAAATCAATGAGAAAGAATTTACGCTTACCATGATCGCTGACGGTGGATTTGTTATTAAACAGTTTGTTGGAGCACAAAGGTACGTTGAACCGAATATATCAGAAATCATTGGTGCTAAGTGCGAGTGTACGTTATTTGATATTCTAGATGTGATTATACAGTAACATTTTTTTAGACCGTAACTTTGTAAAATTAGCTAGATGCCTAACGCTCTGTTAAAACTGGAAGAGGCCAAAGACAAGGGACTAATTCCTGATCATGTTTATAAGTTGATAATAAGCCGTTTTCATCTCGTTAAAGAAGGCATCAGTAGAATCGAAAAGGCGTCCGGATTAAATTATCCTTATTATTACGTTGAACCAAATCTTGTAGTATCAACCTCAAAAATGGAGTTTACCCAATTTGGGATTTTCTTCGCTAGAACCATTCCAGTTATCGGTCAGGATAATCAGCTTAATATTCTAGTCCAACTAACTGCTCCTCTTATAGCTTATGGACTGTTAGGAACTATCCATGCCATTCTAGCACATGAATTCATGCATTATGTCAGCTTGATAAGTCGAGTTCTTAAAATGAATATAATTTCTGATGAAATACCAGACTCTTTATTTGAAGAAAAATATAGAGATTTCGATCATCTGTTAGAAGCCAGGATCATATTCAAACGTGACAGCACCTTAATCAGTCACATCGAAAAAAAATTTTCTGAAGGTTTTATAGATTCTAGACTGGAACGAAAGGCTATCGAAGATTGGATGAATAAAGGTCTTCCGACAACTGTTCTACCTCTTGATAATAATATTATAAGAATCCCAATCGAAGCAATGGCAAAATTACGGATAGACGATATTATCAGGGAAAAGATCAGTCAATTTGAAAATATTAAACCAAGAAGCAAAAAGTCTTATGTCTAGTATTTCCAAGGAACAGCGAAAGAATATAGAGCTAGCTATTATCAAAATAGCAAAAAAACATATTATTTCAGGAGTGTGCCTCTATGGTTCGAAGGTAGCAGGTTACGCACGCCCTAACAGTGACTTTGATGTTATCATAGTACTGGAAGACTACGCATATATTCTTAAATACGTTTATCTAAAAGAGTCAGAAATAGAACTTTCCGCACTTGTTGTCGATCGCAAATCACTGGAAAGAGATGCCAATTCTGCATTTCTTGGTGAATTTGTAATTGGTCGATTATTACATATCTACGAATCACTTATAAATCCAGAATTATTCAGAAAGCTCGAAGCAGTTTATAAAAAAAGGGTTATCTTGGAGGAGATTTCTGACATGGTCAGGTCAACAAATATCCTCTGCACTGAACTAACCTTTCCTTTAGAGTATATAATGTTCTCGAAAATTAGACGCAGGAGTGTATTGTATCCTAATGCTCTTTATAGCTATTCGAAGATTTACACAGGACAAAACTCACAACACAATATTGAATTCGCACTCAATGGTTATCGACAAGCTCTAAAGGACATATTGGAAGAAGACGATCACTTATTGATCCTGAGATCTAATGGAAACTTAGTGCAGATCTCTGAAAGACGCGTTGATGTTCAGAGATCCATGAAGGTCGCTTCTTTAAAACTAACAAAAAGAATGCAAGAGTTTGCTTCTTATTTTATTCATGTTTATGCAGGTAGACATACATTACAATACATTATAAAGGAAGCGGAGGCGAAAATCAACCGTCATAAAAAATATCCTGTAGAATTACCTAGGTTTATCTCAAACCCTAAGGAGTACTACTGGAATTTACCAGAAGGTTTTCTGATAATCGATGATAAAAACTGGCTAGATGCGTACGCAGAATCGAAGGGTCTTTTTGAATATGCAATTTCTAGTAAACACAAATTAGGAAGTACGAGAAGTAGCACCGGTTCATTTACTTTAGTTGATCTCAATGACGGCAGCCGCCAGAAAACAATCGTAGTGAAGGAATTCGCAAAATCCAAAGCAGTAAGATGGACCGACCTGAAAGTATGGCCTGCCTATGACCAACGTATT
>DATDNG010000583.1:0-5234 GCA_036518375.1 Nitrososphaeraceae archaeon
TCATTATTTCAGGTCCACCTATTGTGTAGAAGTTGGCATTAGTTTCATTTGCTACTGCCTTTGCCAACAATGTCTTTCCTGTTCCTGGTGGGCCGTGTAGCAGAACCCCTTTCGGCGCTTCTACTCCTAACCTTTTGAATAATTCTGGATGCCTTAAAGGGAGCTCTATCATTTCTCTCACACGTGCGACTTCGTCTCTAAATCCGCCAATATCTTCATAGGTAATAGATGGAACGCCGCCTTCTCTTGATATTTGTACTGCCTTCGCATTTTCTTCAGAAACCGTAATTTTTGTAGAATCGTTAATTATAACAGGCCCAGAAGGGCTTGTAGAAATCACTACAAGGTCTATTCTTTGACCCATCACGTTTATGGGTATTGTATCGCCCTTGGTCATAAGTGCTCCATTTAGATATTCTGCAAGATACTCTTCTGCACCAACTATTCTAAGTGGTTCAGTAGGCGCAAATGTTATACTTTTTGCATCCTTGGACTCTGATTTTCTAACATCTACTGTATCATTGATGCCGACATCAAGTTTGTTTCTTGTGTAGCCATCAAGCCGAATCAAACCCTTGCCCCTATCGCTTTCCCGAGCTGGCCAGCTCAATACAGTACTTTTCTTTCCAAGTGATGATAATTCTAAAGCATCACCGGTAGACACATTCAGACGATCAGCTATCTCCGGATCAATACGAGCAATCTTTCTTCCTACGTCACGTTGTTCTGCTACCTCAGCGACTTTAAGATTTATTATTGGTTTAGCATTGCTGCGGCCGCTGCTACTACTACTAGTACTGCCACTACTATCGATACTTTTATTATCATCTACATGATTTGATTCCATGTTATAAATGTCACCTGTACCTTTTATTTATCATCGCAAATAACAAAACATTTTTCATTCTACGCTTATCTCCTTTCCCTTAAGCTTTGATTCTTGTTTTTTGTTAAATACAATTTCGAGTATTCCATTCTTATAATTACATTTAGCAACCTGGGTATCAGCCTCTGGTGGTAAATCAACTATTCGCCGATACTTTCTGTCTGAAGTATCAGCCGATATTTCTACTGAGTTATCATAAGAATTTACCTTGATATTCTCTTTATTAACTCCGGGTAGCTCTACTACTACTTTGACTTCTTTATCAGAGGTAATCATGTCTACCAAAGGTTCTCTTTCTGCTGTGATTTGAGGTCCAGCAGGAGTAATTCTCCATTCACTACTACTAGTACTGCTATCAGGTGGTTTAACATTACCAAATTCCCTTACTCTTGGTTTGCCATCAGGACCAATGGTAGCAGAATAACCATAAACAATAGGTCCTATCTCCCTTACTTTACCACCTTCAGGTGTTTCATATTCTCTTACTAATTCCTTTGGCGCCTTTGCTTGCACATCTTCAAGCTGCTCTTCAAACATTTTTTCCATCTGTCTTCTCATTTGATCAAATCCTGCAAATGTATGATCATCACCAAACCAGTCCTCAGTTCTTCTTCTTCCACTTCTTCCACTTCTACTGCTACTACTACTTCTTACACTTCCACTTACCATTGCTGGTAATCCACTACTAGAAAAGAGTCTCCTAAGCCAGTCTTCTGGCTCTATGATATTATTATTATTATTATTATCAAAGCTCATTTTTATCTCTTTCACCTAACAATATGTAATAATTACAACTATATATATATTTTCATTACATGCATTTAGATATATTACATTAAGATTATGTACAGTATCAATGGTAGTTCTATGTAAACAACAACAACTAAGGATACACGGCAGGAAAAGTTAGAGAAGATTGATCGAAAATGACCAGAGATTCAATACAAGCTTGATTATCTGCTGACCTATCTACCTAAACATGTTGAACGAGTCTTGTGCTATTTGCTGCTACTATTGCTGTAAACTTTTATTGGAGCCGCATCTCTGAAAAGAATGACAAAGTTGGCTAGGTTAATGAGTTTGGATGTTTTGATAAGTCTCATTTAACTAAGGGATGTAAAGATAGGAGTAGGTGTAAAGTAGCCCTGAGTAAAGTGGTATAAAATACCGATATAGACCGTTAAATCGAGTAGATTACACACATAGGCCTTTGTAAAGGGTAAAGTTATCGCTGTCTATGACATTTGCTAAGCCCACAAATACACCTTTCTCAAGAAAGTACTCCACCTTGTCTATGCTTAGAAAACGATACATAGTAGAGACAATGGAAGGTTAAACTCCTGACGATAATGTCTATGGATGGGACATAATTCATGAAGGTGGCTGCATTTCAAGGGGTTACGAGAAGCTCTAAAGTTAAAGCAGACGAATTACTAAAATACCTGCCTCTTTTCTCATTTGACTAGTATTTACCAGAGTAAGAGAAGATTGTTGAAATATTGGATAGCTGAATAGACTCCCAAATACGTCGTCACCACCAGCACGAAACCAACAACATTTTAAACACAAAGATAGTTCGATAGATCCAAACCGTATGGTTTCCAAGCAAGTGCCTATTTATACGAAATCACAACTATACACCACAAATATCTGTTAAGAGAAGTTTATTTTTATCGTTCTCTAGTTAAGTAGTAATCAAATATGTGCCTCATGGTCTACTATAGTTAAAAGGGCGGCATTCTTTGCAGCAAGCTCTGCGATTCTTACATTCTCAACAGCGCTTCCTATTATGATAACATCTCCATCTTTAGGTTGTAATTTTTCAATTAGTAGCTTGGCTATGTGTGGTTCTTCCTCCAGTGAATCATAATAATTATTTGTACTAGGTATCACAAATTTATTATGCTTAAATAACAAAGTTGTGGCGCCTGTTGCTCCCATTTTTATTGCAGCGTCTCTTTGCTCTATCCCTGTTTTGATAGAAAATCCAAATTGTCTGAGCAAGACCGCATAGTTGAATTTACCTAGAGCCACCGACGATTTTGGCATACTTGTTTCTGCGGGAATCGAGCAAACTAGTCCTGAAAGAATCGCAATTCCTTTTTCTGTCAATCTAGTGCCACTATTTGTAGTCTCTATCAGGCCTTTCATTTTCAAATGTTTTAGTAGCGTCCTGACAACTCCTTCGCCAAGCGATAATTCTTTACATAATAAAGGCCTGCTCACGTGTCCTCTTTCTTCCATAAGCTGTAACGCCTTGAAAAGATGAGCTAAATTAAAAGAAAGTATTCTACTTGGAGCATATCGGCTTGCAATTTTAGCTAATGTTTTAACATAAATATGTACCATGTTTTTGTTTTTTTCACTTCGTGCAACTAATCATCTGGAACACTTCCTTTAATTCTATATGATTGAGAGAAATAGCCGTTTAGTTAAACTGGTTGGTTTGTGTAGGATAAACCGACCTACACTTTATATAATACAATTTATCACAAGTAGAAGATGTCGGTTATAGTCAAACAAATTACAGAAGAGACTGGCAGCGTATCAAAGATAGCCGTAGGAGTATTACTTGCAATTTTGGCATTCGGAATGTTTGTGGTAGGATATGATCAAGGACAGATGGCACAGGCTTTATTTGCTCCAATGGGAATTCATCTTAACCATGACCAACTGATGATGATACACGAGTTCAATCATGATTTAAGACATGCCGCAGGATTTCCATGTCATTAGTATACTATATAACGTAATATAGAGACTATTAACACCGTTTTTTACTTCTATAATAGAGGAAAAATGAAAATATTCGCTTTTATTTCTTTAACTCTTCTTTCGGGTGCAATTGCAGGTGCTCTGCTTGGTTTAATAAATCAAGGTATAGTTGAACCATTTATTGACAAAGCTATAGGAATTGAAACGCAGAGGGAGATAGGTACCGGTAAAATTGTTGATAGTACTCAACAATCACAATATCGTATATGGCAGAAAGAGGGAGAGATAGTAGCAGCTACTATAATGGGTGCGTCATTAGCATCATTATTTGGGGTAGTCTTTGCATATAGTCGGAATTCCATGCCCGTTTCAGACAACAAAACAAAAGCACTCATTTTAGCTAGTCTGATGTTTTTTGTGCTCTTCTTGGTTCCAGCTCTAAAGTATCCAGCAAACCCGCCAGCCGTGGGAAATCCATCTACAATATACTATAGAGAAAATCTATTCATTGGATTTATAGCTATTTCAGGCTTTAGTACTTTAGTACTTGCTTTACTTTATAGAAGACTCGGAAGCAAGGATCGATTGAAAATGAAGACCGCACTTTTATTGATATATGCTGCTATAATGGCTATTGCATATCTTGTCTTTCCATCAAACCCTGACAAGATAACATTACCGACGGATCTGATTATAAGCTTTAGAATCGCAAGCGTTTTTACTATGGGAGTTTTCTGGGGACTACTGGGAATCATCTTCGGAACGTTCTGGGACAAATTTAAACCACATGAAACAAGCAAAGAAATTGCAACATCTGTTTAGTTAGTACTTGTCAAATTATTGCCAAACAACAAAAGACAAAAAAGTTACTCTTTCCTCTTCTTTATCTTATCTATCTGCGTCCCATTTGCTAACGAAGTCGTACCTATGGAAATGACGAAATATCCTCTGAATAGAAAATAATATCTCTACCCTACCTGTTATTGATCTGGTATACAAATAATGGTGGTAGCGATAATGATAAAGATGAAGATGGCAAAACAATGGGATCAAAATTGGTCGTTGAATCAAAAGTAAAGGAAGAAGACATCTTTTTTATAGAAGCTGATCATGAAAGGTTAACTCAGGTTATATGCGATATTCTTGATAATGCATCTAAGTTTACTGACGCTGATGGAAGTGTAATAGTTACAGTAGAAAAATAACAAGTACTACAACCACAACAAGGAGAACATATAGAACAAGGACAACGGGAGCAAGAGCAAAATCAACAATACACAATCATTATTATCAAATACACAGGTACAGGAATACATCCCGAAATATTGCCAAGACTGTTTTCAAAATCTGCTACCAGGTCTCATAGGAGTCTGTATATCTCTAAGAATATAATAGAAGCACACGGTGGGAAATTATATGCTACTAACAATATTGATGGTAAAGGAGGGACATTTACCATCGTCCTACCATTAGTCAAACTCAAAGAAATATAGAAATAATCATACCTCTAAATTTCAGTAGCAGAGTTGCTATCTTGATTGGAGAATGAAAAAGTGCTTTTTCCTCCATATGATTTACAAGCTTTATAATATATGTAAACTATCTGGAGACGTCAAAGATGATTCTGCACGAC
>DATDNG010000584.1:0-2734 GCA_036518375.1 Nitrososphaeraceae archaeon
AAAGAACTTTTTGTATATACTGGCCTAGCAGGCTTGTAGGTTTGTGTTATTCTTGTTGAGGGTGCTATTTACTTATGGTGACAGGTGATATAAGTATCAATAACGGTATCAAGTTTTAGTCTATCTATACTGACAAGGCAAAAACACTTGCGACATTGCAAAAGAATTAAGGATGTTTCTTAGAGATATTAGCACCATTGCAAGAAAGAATCAAGTGAGCCATGGAAATGTAATAATAGATGATGTACTTAATATTATATAGTATAAGGCTGGCTAATCAACAGAAAATAACATGTCGTCGGATCAAAAAGTTGCTGTCGTTACAGGTAGCTCTAGTGGAATAGGCTATGAAACAGCTTTGACACTAGCTAGAAATGGATTTCTAACATATGCTACAATGCGCAACCTAGCAAAAAGTGATAACATTAAATCAGTAACAAATAAGGAGAAATTGCCTATCCGTATAAATCAGCTTGATATTACGGATGATGGATCTGTTAATAACGCTATACATACACTAGTCTCTGAAGCTGGTAGAATAGATGTTCTAGTCAATAATGCTGGTTATGGACTGGTTGGTGCCTTTGAAGATCTTTCACTAGAAGAAATAAAAGATCTTTATGAAACAAACGTATTTGGAGTAGTGAGAGTAATGCAAGCAGTCCTTCCTACAATGAGACGACAACAGTCAGGTATTATTGTAAATGTGAGCTCAGGAGCTGGGATTTTTGGTTATCCATGTGGTTCATCTTATGTTAGTACTAAGTTTGCACTTGAAGGTTTATCTGAATCTATTTTTTATCTGAATCTATTTCATATGAATTAGAACCCTTTGGGATAAAAGTTGTTTTAATAGAACCAGGATTCATTAAGACTAATTTTGCAAATTCAATGGTTGTTGCCAAAAGAGCGCAAGATCCAAGCTCACCATATTCACAAATGATGCAAAAAATATCAGCAAACTCAAACCAAATGGCAAACAATGGCTCTCCTGTTGAGGTTGTTTCAAAAGTTATCTTGGAAGCTGTTACAAGCAAAAATCCAAATCTTCGGTACCTAGCAGGCAAAGATGTAGAGACTTGGGCTGCAAACAAAAAGACCATGAGCGATGGTGAGTTCTATAACACGATAAAGAATCTTGCACAATGATGACAAGATCTTGTAATCTTGCCTATCACTTAACTCCATATTGTCTTAAGGATACAGTCTTGTGTAGTTTGTAGAGTAAATTTAACAGACTAAGTCTTATGATATCTGTTAAGGCAATATTGCCGTTTTTGATGTATTAGGTTAGAAAAAGGATCTTGTTGTATGGGTATACTATAGGATACCTCTGCTTGTTATTATCATTAAGCTCATGGTATCAGGGTAACAAAAGCTATAATCAACTGTGTGTGGAATCAGGGTAGGAATTACGGTATCAGCCTAGCGGTAGTAGTAATAATAATACTAGAACAGTAGCGATGACGGTAGCAGCGGCCACACTCACAGTCAAAACACCCTAGCACAACAGTTGGACTCCTGTGCAAGCCATTATAATCATTGTTTTTGTTCTTTTCCTTTTGGATATACAAACTTTTCAGAAGGCGACATATCTTCTTTAGGCCCATGATAATCTTCTGGATATGCCTCGTATGCCAATTTATCAACCGGTTCACCTGTAGGAAGTGAAGCGTTTCTATCAACTTCGTACTTAAATATCTCAGGAAAGTCTATATCAAGAATTACATTCCTTCCAACTGCTATTATAAGTGATTTTGGAATATCATATCTGTGACCACGATCACCAAAAACCACTATTTTATCATCTGTTTCCCTCATTACATATCCAATATGGTCTTCATTCTTTGCTCTTACTCCTTTATTAAATAATGACTTTGGATACTCTCTTTCATAAGTACCAAGGTCAATCCTTCCAGAAGGTGAAGTCCACGGGTCTTTGCGACTTGTAGGCAGCGGATCTTCACGGTTAACTTTGTATTTATTAACAATATCTTTGAGAGTAAGACCAATCAGAACATTGGCACCAACTTGTTGAATCTCGGAAACAGGTATATCGTATCTCTCATGCTTTCCACCAAATACCACAATTTTGTCAGGAGTTTCTCTTACGACATGTCCTATATCAGGAGAATCAAGAGCTTTTACACCTTTGTTAAAGTATTTACCAGATGTCAAAGTTTATTCTTCTAGATGGTAATACTGTAAGCATTTATTTAAATCTATTAAGAGCTTATCATATAGAAGCTAAACGTTATCTTTAATTATGATCTAATATCTTTCGACGCAGTTACTCCTTATCACATGTACCTATATATTTACAATATCTACTGTGTTAGAGATATTCACTCTTGTTGATGTGACCAACCCAGCGTTACTATTGATACTTACTTTTGCACTAGGAGCAGGTAAGACTATGATTAGCTCTTAGTACACCTATTATTCCCACTATGAATGGACTAGTATCAAGATCAGAACTACCTGCTGCCCTTCCACTTTGCACTTGCTAATAACATAGGTCGTCTAGGAATGGGGTTAGCGATACCTTCAAATACGATACAAAAAGTTGTACCGCAATTAATCTCTCAAGGAAATTACAAGCATTCCTATCTTGGAATACGTCATGTTAATGATAGTATGGTATCATATATACTACAATATATGATGCATACATACAATATCCTTATCACTACGACGATGTTCTAAAAGAGGTAAAAGAAAAAGGAGAAAAGTT
>DATDNG010000585.1:0-3221 GCA_036518375.1 Nitrososphaeraceae archaeon
TCTACCGTATAAATTCCGATTCAAGGTGATAATCATTCACAAGTTCAAATATTGATATTCTGAGTAGTAGTAGACGCAGTTGTGCTAGTCTTTTCCTAATATGGTTCACGCCCCCTTTAGGTGCATACTCAAAATGGGATATAGCTGGTAGACCCTTATTTCATTACCCATCGGATTTCCGTCCATTAAAATCTTAGTTACAGATTAGATGATTCGCTCTGAACAACACAGGTACAACAATAACCAGCTCGTTGCACTAGTTATTTAATTGTAGGGAGTGGGTTTGTGAATGCAGGATATGGATCAATTGTAACACCCTTTAAAAGGAATATCACGCGGCTAGGAGCATTATCATTTAATAGAGGGCCTTTTAAATTTGCAACCTGTTGTGATATCGGTTTATATGATGATAATTTGGATATTGACTTTGTTACTTGGTCTTTTAATACTATGAATCCAAACGGATAGCTGATATTTGTCATGTTTCTTCCATCAAGACTTAGTTCATATCTTTTCCAATCGCTGGATAACGTAATGTTTTGACTAGTAACAGCAAATCGTAGATTTTTAAAGGCATTTTTGGATGTTAAAGGGGGGTTTGATACTTCAGTACTGCCACTTACATTCTTGCCAGCAGCTACGAAGGCTACATTCTCTCCTCCTATATTACCCTTTGCGAAAAAAACAATTCTGCCAGCAGCCGAAAGATCTAGTGGTTTATTTGACTTGAAAGCAATACTGGCCCAACCCTGCTGTCCTGGTGTATATGCGATTAGTTCACAATGATCGCAATTGCCATCCGGAGTCATGTTATCTGTGCTAATTTTTAGAGAATTGGGTTGAGTTTCTGCATCTCCAGACCTATCAGTAGAGTTAAAATGTTCTACGTTCCTTATTGGAAAATATCCATGCTGTGCATCTGAAGACAATACTGAATGACCTAAATGAGAGTCTGGATTTACTACTCTTTGATCTGGCTTGAGGTAATTATAATTAGCCACTAAAATAGTAAGATAAAGGCAAAATCCTATAACGGTCATTATAGCTACTATAAATATAAAAGGGGGCCTAGCTATCATTTGATGTTTTTCATACCATGGTCATTATATTAATAATTACTGGAAATCATGTTACTGTGCACAACCAACCATCAGTTGACGGCTAACAGTATATAATAAGCTCAATGATGGTAAACCAGGTTCCCATATTGCAGCAAATGGATCCGTTTTCTAAGGTGGCAATTGCTCTTGGTTAGATCTATCTTTCTTCAGAGATCTGATAAAATGGCTTTAGCCTGTTTGCAAACACAATCTCTGCCATATTACAAGACAATGTCAGAAGAGCCAAAGAAATGATTGAAGTTCCTGACACATATTTACATATAAATATATACCCTTATCTATTATAATGAATAGAAAAAGCTGTATATCCATCATCTCTTTCTCTCTTCTGAAATCAATCTGATCTTTTTGTTATTATTTTTTGCTATTGTATGTTACAATACATGTTTTGCTTTCGCCCAAGTTTATTCTACCATACCCTACAATATTGCCTGCAATCGATCTGACGTTACTGCAGTCGCCTGAATATGTCTGAGTAAATGATGATGATGTTGTTGTAGTTGTTGTAGTGTTGGTTCTATTGGCATTAGTATCACTGCTCTGATCAGATACACTGTAAATACCAGGTTGCAAGTTCAGAACAATGCCTGTTTGTGAGCCCATAAGATAATGATAAACTACTGTGTATCCGTCAGGATTAGCATACGCATTTGTGACAACCTGGGGAAATCTTGCTGTAATATTATTTGGTTCGCGGATTGATGGCGTGGGTGCTATGCCCGTATTGTTGAAGCGACTAATAATAGTAAGACTTGGCATTTGAGGTCCAGTCATTGTAGTTCCTGCAGATGATTGTGGGGGTGGACGTTGCAGTGGATTTGAAAGAGATGATGTAGCAGCACTAGTCATATTAGTATTGTTAGTAGGATTAGTTGTTGGAGATGGGTTTGGAGCTGGAAGGCTATTTTGTGGAGAAGGTGGACCGGGTAATGCAGGCGTAAGCGGTTGTTGCTGCTGTGGGATTTGATTGTAAGGATATTGCCCTTGATAAGGATATTGCCCTTGATAAGGATATTGCCCTTGATAAGGATATGGTGGTGTATTTGGATAAGTGGGAGTAGCAGGATTGCGTGGAACGTTAGGAGAAGTAGCATACTGTGCCATTACTACTGAAGGAAACAATAAATAAAATATAATTATTGTAATGGATGGAAGCAGTATCATTACCATCTTTAATAGGCGAATGACCTTTTTCATTTCGACTACTACAACCATATTTCTCTCTATTCCCATTAATCATTATTAAACTCATTGAATTAAAAATCTCATAAAGAAATGTAGGGTTTAGCAGCGGCTGAAGTCACCACCGTGATGACATTGTTATTATTATTCTTGGCATTATCTATTTTGGTGCTATTGATGAGGATGACGATAACTAATTTTGACATACAAGTTCAATGCCAATGAGAAACTCTTGCTGCGTTGCTGGCGATTAACAGATAAGTTAGTTTTGTCACAGCATCAAGTATTACCACGAAGCGTTAAAAGAAATGTATTCAGAGTTTAAAATGGTCAATGTCTATTTTATCAGAACATTGTTGAACAAAGTATGCAAAATCGAGGGTTTTCATTAAGGATAGATAGTTACAGATGTATATGACGGATTACTATTAGCATTTCCATTATTAACTATCAACTCAAACGTCAAAGTAGTGATGTCTGTAACCTGGGGGGCTACAAAAGCAGATAGAGGCTGATTATAGTTTGACAACGGTACAATTGAGCCTTGGCTTGATAATTGTGTCCACGCAAAATAAAGAGGACTTCCATATGGATCATAACTTCCCCTTCCATCAAGAATGACATAATCGTTTGAATGAACTATTTGATTATAGCCAGCATTGGCAATGGGCAAGTAAGAGACAAGAATCGGAACTGTATACTGAGCTGGCTCTTGAACTGGTGTGCCAAAATTATTAGAACCTCGATTATTAAATGTTAAAGATGAAGATGATGAATCTGAATTAATCACAACGGGACCATTGATACTATTGCAATTGTTAGTAGGACGGACTACTGTGGTGCGTTCGATAGGGCAATTGTTAGTAGGACGTATAACGTTTGTTTGTTCAGTATTTTGAGTAGGACGTATAACGTTTG
>DATDNG010000586.1:0-6533 GCA_036518375.1 Nitrososphaeraceae archaeon
AAGTTGATAATAAGTGCTGCATATAATATAAAGAAAAAAGTCAAAGCTAGTTCTGTTATAATAAATCATGAATTCTTATAGAGTTCAATACTGGAATATGATCGTGACAAAATAACTATCAATCCAGACAGGTTTGATAAACTCATTACTTCGCTTAGGACTGCAGTAGATAATAATGGGATACTAGATAAGGAAGCAACATCTTATAATGATATATTTGATGCATTTAGAAAATCTGAATTAAGAAGTAGAATAGGAAGCAGAACAACTACAATAGAAGAGCATAGAGCTGAGCAGTGATATAATTAATTCAACGTAAGTAAAAGATGCGTAAAGCTGACTTACATTGATATTGAAATCAAAAATTATGGATCTGCAAGAAATGCTATGCGGTCCAAATTTATTGATTGTTGATTATCTATGTACTGCAAATGAGACTTTTGACATATTTTTATTATGTGTATCGTCTTTATTTTCAAGTGCTCTAGGCAGCATTTGACAAATACGTCTACAAACTATCACTTTTGTTATTTTTAAAGTACTATGATTTTTAGAACAATATGCCAACAATAGTTCATTTTGAAATACCTGCAGATGATGTTGAAAGAGCAAAGAAATTTTATAGTGATCTCTTTGAGTGGAAAATGGAAAAGTGGCCGGGAGCAGACAAGAAGGACAACTCTACTTCTAATATGGAATATTGGATAATAAGTACAACAGATAGCAAAGGAAATAAAGCGTCTATAGGTGGGGGAATGATGAAAAGACACGATCAACATCATCAACATATTACTAATTTTATAGATGTAAATTCAGTAGATGAATATTCATCTAAGATAGAAAAGCTGGGTGGTAAAGTAGTTGTTTCTAAAATGGCAGTACCAGGGATGGGATATTTTGCAGTATGTCATGACACAGAAAATAATAGCTTTGGTATTTGGGAATCTAATGAGAGTGCAAAGTAAACTCTTCAGTCATTATAAGACATGTTTTCATATTTTCGTTAGATATGGCTAAGGGGCCAACCAGTCAAATCAGAGTCTGTCGCTAGACTTTTATAAGATAAGAATTTTGCTCATGCGATATCTTGGTTGTTATCGTATCGCAGATAATGATATTTCATTTGGCGATACAAGACTATGGGAGTTTCGCTATAAACTGCAGTATGAGAAGTCAAGAATCAAGGTTGTTAGTAGCGATGACAACACTTTTTTACTAACATGGAATAAAGATTATGTTGAAGAAGGGATCTGATTGGGTGGCTTTTAGCTAGCATCTGTGCGTTGGAATGCAAATATGTACCTTTTCTGTACATGTTTTGATAAAAAACCAAAAAATAAGATCACAGGCAAAGCAGAGTGGATCGCAGTGTATCAACAGTGTATTAAATACAACGTTGATATTGGGATTTAAGCAAGGTGGCCAAATCAAGTCTTGTTCTTGAATTGGAAGGAAATTAAACTGTACATTCCCAAGAGCATTTGGAAATGCTTGTCTGATTTCATCTACAAGTTCATCATATGCTTCTAAAGGATATAGTTGAATTCAAAGTATTCTATTCACATTTAATAAACAAATTGGTTATATATCATATAGCAAATAGCAATATGGAAATTAACAGAAACAAAGAACAAATAAGTGAAAAAGAATTACCTATAGAAACAGTTCTTGTACTGCAAGGTGGAGGTTCACTTGGTGCATATGAATGTGGAGTGTATAAAACTCTCGTAAAACACAATATAAAATTTGATATTGTGTCAGGCACCTCAATCGGAGCTCTTAATGCAGCAATAATAGCTGCTCATAGTTACGATACTGTAAAAAATACTGTAAAAGAACTTGAACATTTTTGGTTAGAACTCGCAGAAACTCTCATACCGCTACCTGAACAATTTTCATTATTGTATATCACAGATGAGGCAAGAGCCATTTTAGCATCCATGTATTCTGCTATGTATGGGAATCCTAAGGCCTTCTTTCCAAGATGGGTTTTCTCAAGTCCTTTCAATTACCTCCAACCATTCAGGCCACTGCCGTATCCACTTTTTGATATAGCGCCTCTTAAGGAAACCCTGAACCGGTACGTTGACTTTAACGACTTGGGAAAACCAAATAGAGCCAGATTAATTGTAACTTCTACAAACATACAAACAAGTGAACCAGTTGTATCAGATAGCAAACATACCAATATTGATGCAGATCATGTTATTGCAAGCGCTGGTTTTCCTTTCTATGGCATTGCATGGACGAAAAAGGATAATAGATATCTGTGGGATGGTGCTCTACTTAGTAATACTCCACTAAGAGAAGTCATAGATGCGTCACCTATATCAGACAAAATGGTCTACTTAGTTAATATTTTCCCCCATTATCAAAAAGAGCTTCCACAGGACATGTTTGAAACATGGCATAGAGCCAGAGACATAATTTACACCGATAAAACAGATAGTAACGTCAGATTGTCAAAGGTTATATCAAGATATTTATCACTTTTAAAGGAAATGCATGATTTATTGACAATCAGTAATGGCAATCTCAAAGAAAACAATGATCCAAAATTAAAGGATAGATTTATGAAAATGGAACTTGAATACAATAAGCTTGCTCGTCATCGAGGTGCAATAATAAGGGAATTAGTTCGCATAGAAAGACCAGAAAAAAATCATTTCCTTTTCGAGGATGCTGATTTTTCAATTGCCACCATAAAGAAATTGATAAAACAAGGAGAACATGACACAGAAAGAGCTTTGGTTACAAACAGTAAATGACAGCACTTTTTTATATATTACACCATATATAAAATGCATTTGGGATGTCCAATAAAATGTCTTTGATTTACTTGACTGAAACTCCGATCAAACTGAAAAATTCATGTTTTTTATGTGGTAGTGTATATAATAACAAGATCAATAGATATGTCAATCTTAGTTTTGATTTACTTTTCTAAATCATGTGATATGTATAAAATAGTTGTGAAATAATCGGTGACAAACAGTATTATTAACCGTAGTGGCTATACAGATAAGTGATAGTAACGCTTGCAAACTCCGGTAACAAGTATTGTACATGAAAAATTAAGATATGACAAGATTGTCAAATCATACAATGAGGATAGAGAATACGGCGGAATAAAAGGTCTTAATCCTTTTGAAATGTTTCTAGAGATTAATTAAATCATCTAGCACTCATGCAAAAAGGAAACAAGAACGTGTTACCGATGTAGGTGACAAAAATGTTACCTATGTATGTAAGTACAACAATTAACCAATATCGACTATAATAGTAATAGTAATATCTAACAACACATATCTCACCTAATCATCTTGCTTGAATTCAAATGTCAACATTGAATATGATGTGCTGATCTCTATTCTCTTTCCTAAAACCTCGTTGAAGATATACTGTAATATTTCCTTAAAGTATAGAGACCAATTTTCGCAGATATCGTGCTTCATAATGTAAGTATGAGTTCTGTTTTTTTCGTCAAATGTGTGACTCATCTGTATGGATGAATTCCTCATCCTATTTTCAAACCAAGATAAAAATGAATCCAAATCTATCTTTCCTCCCTTCATAAATATAGCAGCATTTTGCACTTCACTCTTACCAACACGCATTGCTATATCACTCATCTGTTCTTTGCTCATTTTTGTAAAAAGCTCTTGTACTACAGGTTTAGAAAGCGGTACCATTCCAACTTTGGGTTCATAGATATGCCATTCCAAAAAGCTCTTTAGGATTTGGTTAATAAGGGAATTAAGGCTGATTCCTTGACCATCAGCTTCAGAGCGCAACTTTTTCACATTATCTTCATCTAAACGGAATGTTAGAGACGTAGTCTTGCTTGCATTGGCTTCTTTTTGAGGACTAACACTGCTTGTGGTAATAGTTATTCACCTCACTCTTTGCATTTAATATATTGTTAGAAGATCTTTCTTAATAAATCTATGTATATTTTCCTTATGTCACCGATGCAAGATTTATTTTCAAATTCAAATGCTAATGTCGCATTATTTGATGTTAGGATATTAATATTTTTTTGTAAAGCTTCCTCAAAAATTAACTCTAAAACTGTCTTGTAATATAGCGAATAGTTTTCTCCTGCATTGTGGTTTAGAATGTATGTATGATGATTACCATTATCTTTGATAGTATGGCGAATCTCAATGGAGTAGCTGTCCATCTCATCTTCAAGCCATGACAAAAATGAATTCAAGTCCAGCAACTTCTCGCCCTTTATGAATATTGCCGTGCTCTGTACTGTATTCTTCCCAAGACGTCTTGCCATACTAATTACCTCTTGCTTGGATCTATTAGTGAATAATTCAGTCAGTAGTGGCTTTGAGATTGGTATAAATCCAGTTCTAGGCTCAAACTTATCCCATTCTATAAACCTCTTTATAATTTGGTTAACATAAGTATTGATACTGACTTTTTGACTCTGTGCTTCGGCATATACTTTATTTGCAACAGTTTCATCTAAATCAAATGTCATAGAACTTGCTGTAGTGTTTTTGCTATCAGTTGGTAGGATGTATCCTTTAGCTTCTTTGTCGTCTACATTTAACCAAAATGCATGACCGTCCCACTCTCTAACCCTGTGTATTGGAATATGGTAAAATATCGTGGCTACGAGACTTCTTGCTACAACTATTGAACCATTATCAACAATATGAATTCTGCCAATAAGAAAACCATCTCTTGTGTGGACAGGTTTATTGATAAGGTTGTCCTTTAGTGAACTTAGTGATAGTGGTTCTGTCATATGATTGTGATGTCTTGTCTTCTTCTTTTAGTTAAGGTCCAACTACGCTAGCAGCTATAAATGATACTGCTACTATTATTCTAGGCACACACTTACCATCATTACTTTGCCCCCTTGCGTATTCATATCCCTCACAATTGAAGCATATATTTTTAGGAGTATTTGTAATGTTCATAGATTTCTGGTAACATAGGATACTAAAAAAGATGCAGCATCATCTGCAGGCATTTGCAGTTAATTGCAAACGTCCAGTGCATTAAAAAGTTAAGGACAACCATGGTTGATATTTTCATCTTTAACTCATATCTTGACCGTACATTAAATCCCGGCACGTGGGCTATAATACATATGGTCTTCACGATGACCACCTTGTCCCATTCCGATAGCCTTGTAATCATTGACAAATTCTATTGATTTGAGCCATTTGACCATTTTGTAACCTAGCTGTGTTTCAACTCTCAAGCGCAATGGTGCACCGTGTCCAATATCTAGCGCTTCGCCATTCATCTCGTAAGCCAAGATTGTTTGAGGGTGTTTTACAATCTCCAAATCTAATACCTCATAGAATTCATCTCCATCTGTATATTGGTGGGAACGAAATACAACGTAACGTGTCGATTGAAGTGGTTTACACTTCTCAATGATATATCTCATTGGTACGCCTCCCCATTCTCCTATGGCAGTCCATCCTTGTATACAATAATGTTCGGTAACTTGCTCTTGTTTACGCATCATGTGCAAGTCAGAAAGTGAAAGTTCTAGAGGACTTTGAACTAATCCATAAACATTGAGCTTCCAATTGGCAAAGTTTTTTTTCAAAAGCTCTTTGTATTCTTGGGTATCAGGCGGGTAGCCATTTACTCGGAAAAATAGCGAAACCTTTGATTTGGGAATTTGTTGTTTGGATATAGTTTTATGAAATAAAATCCACTTTGCTGGCACTAATACTACATCAAGAGCATTCTGAATTAGCCTTGGTTTCCGAAGAGAAACTCCTGTAGCCCATACATTAACAACTACAACTGCTATAACAAAGAGTGCAAATAAACCAGCTGCAACTCCAAAACTAGTTGCATGACCTAATACTATGTTCCCCATATTGTCTGAAAAACGTTCTATTATGACCATGGTTAGGTGAACAATGATAAACAAAACAAAGGCAACCATTCCCAGGAAATGTAGACTCCTAGCGACCTGTCGACCTCTGAAAATTCTCGGATACCGAGGGAATCTAGCGTCAATAGCCGGCGACATTGCAGCGCCAGTAGCAATCATAAAAGGACCAAGTAAAAATACAACAGCAAAATACGAAAGTTGCTGTACTGGATTATAAGGGTTTCCAGGGGGAGGAAAGTGAAAGGTAGCATACATCAATGCTGTGTGAATTGCTTGTGGAAAAATGTCCCAGGAGGTTGGGATAAGACGTTGCCATTCGTTGCTTGTAAAAAGTAGGATATAATATGCCGCGCCGTTGGCTATCCAAAAAACTATAGAAAAGAAATGCCAATGCCTTCCAAGACCGAGATTTTTGTGTCCTGGTAAAGCAACCAATGATGGAAAAGACTCTTCCTCCTCCAGCGAGATCCAAAGCCTGTCTTGTGGCATTTTCTTTCTGGTAAACTTTATCCACTCAGTTCCAGGTTTTGCATGATCATTGGAGTACAGCTTTGGAAGTGCGCTCAGTATCTCTATGCCACTTCGAATTAATAATGTGATAAATATTATATTTATAAAATGTGCAAATCGAATCCAATAAGGAAAATCTAAA
>DATDNG010000587.1:0-17348 GCA_036518375.1 Nitrososphaeraceae archaeon
AACCATATTTCGAACCAATTCCAGAAAAGAATATCGCCTGCTGGCTCTGCAGTTATTTTCGTTGTCCATTACAGTGATTGATGCTAATTTTCAAGTTCTCATATATAACCTATGCTATATTTAAAGGTAAACTGTTTTTGCGAATAAAGTTTGCCAAATACGAGCGTTATTGTAAGTGATAGCAGTGAGCAGATCCGTAAATTTGTTTAATGTTCAACTGTTAATTAACAGGAATCTATTTTCTTGGACTCAAATTCTCATAATATTCTATTTCCTTGCAAAGATGGGAAGTATCATTTATATCTGACAAATTAGTCGTAATGAAATGTTAATTGCATATGTGAAGATGTTATGTCTGAAATAGACATTTGCGTCATAGGTGAGGTTTGTAATGAGCAAATTTCACGGATATGTAGCAAATGTGAGAGGATGTACGATATAACGCATGTACATGATTATTGAAGAGGTTACAAATAAGAGAGTAATAATATCTGTTCTTGAATGTTTGGAAATCTATTGGATAGCCAATATAAGTATGTATTGGTACGTATCATGATGTTATTTGTATGTTGTCTTTTGTATATCAGCTGCCATATTGTATATATTATAAACAATATTCATTAATTATAAATTGTTGAAGGCTGGCGATAAAAAAAGGCTGTATATTAAAACCACAACGTCTTGTAACTTTCCCTTAGGATGTGACAATCTACAATATGTATACTGACATATACATTATTTTTTTCTCCTTCCTAAAATGGTTCCCCAGAAATATACCAATTTTCTTTTGATCTTTCATTATATGTTATAATTACATCCTCTCGTTTAGTTTTCAGAATCTCTGCTGCATTTGTAATTGCCTTTGCAAAGGCTTCTTTTTGTTCCCTTGTTCAAGATATAATGAAATTGCTATTAAAGGCATATTGAATATATAACAAATGTAGAATAACTTAAACCCTTCTGCAGAGTTGATGTGATAGTGCACCTCTTTTAAATCGATTCTATTCTATAGCATTGAGCATCCATATTCTATCGAATAGAATATCGGTACATCCGCAAAGAAGTTAAAGCTTACTTTCCTCTAGAACTAAAAGTTGTTCTATATGATCATGATAGCCTCGTCATAACAAAAACAATGCCCGCCGAAATTACATATTTCATATACAACAGGAAGAAAATGAAAAGTAACTTCTGTTAAAACAAGAAGAAGAGTTGACCAAAAAATCCGATAAGAGAAGCTTGCAATAAATTAACTATAGATGCTGCTGACCAATATCTCCTAAACAAGAACTGATCAAACATAAGTATCAAGATATTGTATCCTTTTTTTGAACTGAATAGATGAAGGATAAACTAGTAGTAACGAAAACAGACAATTGAATAAATGTACATCAAAGAATAAGATAATAATGTCACAACGAAGACAAAAGATTATCATAAAATATATGATTCAAGGCAGTTGGCATATCAATTAGCATAGTGAACAATGACTGCATTTGAGAATCCCTATGGACATGCAAACAATAAAGGGTCATTTGTATTTGCACTATCGGTAAAGTACTTATAATCAGTTCTGTATGAAAGATACTAGAAGGATCGCCCATGGTCTGCAAACCTGCATAATTCTGAATTTCCTCAATTTGTGACCAAACTAAAGATTGCAAAAGTCATTGTAGATTAAATTATGTTTTTTAGTTTTACCTCAAACATCCAAAATCTTTCACCTTTTCTCCTTAAATGACACATGTCGCTATTGTTTTATAAGCACTGCATTAACAGTGCCGTGTTGTCCCGGCCTTGAAATCACTCTTGCAATTCCTGTATTAGTTTCAAGTAATGCGCCTTTGCTGAGTACTCCTCTTCTTTCATAATCCTTATTTGCAGAGTTCTTTATTACCTGCAAGATTTTCGACTTTACCACTGTCTTGGAAGCTGGATCTGCCACATTTGCAAATTCTACTGTTTTGAAGGCAGACTTTACATTATTACCTCTCACTCTTCTTGTCACGACATTTATTGCACCTAGAATAGCTTCATTTGGATATCTGTCGATTTCAAACTTCCTTCGGTCCCTCATAGCAACTCTGCGGCCACCGGTAAATTTGCGTCCAGCAAGGTTCTCTATTGACTTTCGCATAGGAATTGCTGTAGTTTTTACGTAATTTAAGACTTTTCTAAGAAGAAGGATCATTATGAATCTTCTTTGTTTTGTTTTCATTTTTGTTGTTTGCCGTTGCTACAAGTTTGTTTTTCATAGAATTCAGATCGGTTATACCAAAATAGTTTTGGAATTTCTCTGTTATCTTATATACTTTTAGCCTCCCTAACTTTTCATGTTCAATAAAAGCCATGCTCTCCAATTCTTTAATATGGGTATAAACCTGAGTACCTCGAATCTGGACTAGACGTCTTGAAGTGACAGGTTGTTCATATGCTATATACGATAGCGTCTTCAGAGCGGCGGAAGGAACTAATGGTTGGTGAGCAAATCTTCTTATGATTGACATGTAAGCAGGTTTTAATTGAAATACGTAAGTTCCATCTTCAAGAGGTGTAATTTCAATAGCTTTGAAGACGAATTTTGTTTTTTTAATCAGGTCAGTGAGAATCTTCATTGTTTTTAGTTTCGAATTTGTGCCTGATGCTCTTGTAAGTTCATCTATCGACAATGGCCTGCCCGCAGAATATAATGCAGCCTCAATTCTGGCAGTAATTTCCTCTTCAGGAAGAGATATTACTCGCAACTTGTGAATGTTATCGAATTAGATGATTATTTATTGCTTCTGTTGATATCGTCTTGTGATCTTTACATCCTCTAAAGCTTCAATTTGTTCTAAATCCACTTTGTCTTTCATGGCTAGATAAAGCATGGCAATAAAGCACCTCACAACTTCTATAGATTCCATTTTAGCTATGAGCGTTTTAAACATTGCTACTCCATCTGCATTTACGATATCTAAAATCATATCTTCATATACTTGCAATATGTGCTCAAATTTTACTAAATACTGATTAAAATCAAAGGTTTCAACAGGTTCCAATTTTAGTTGTTTCTTTTTTTGTATAGGATTTGCTAATTCAGAAATCATATTTTCAAGGACCTTGAGTAGATCTTCTAAAGATACGGGATATGTTGACTCAATTCTAAAGGGGATTTCTACAGGATTAAGATCTGGTATAGGTTGCTGCGATCGGTGATCCTCGACTAATCTTTTCCTCTGCATAGCAATTTTCTCTAATCTAAAAATACTTTCAACTTTAAGGCGATATATAATTGATGAAGACAATATAGCAATGCCACATATTCTGAGGTCTTTCTTTCCTGTGGTATTGATGAGCTTAAGAAGCATTTCAAGTAGCATTGTGACATTAATATCCCATACATTTTTCTTTGCGATAAGAAGTGAAGGATTAAATAGTAGATTTAATGGCGGTTCTGCAATCATCTTCTTAGAATTCACCGATGAGTCACCATCATTACCATGACGATAATCATCATCGTTCTTTGACATTATTTAAAGGGAATTTAAAACCTATTTGATTGTTCTGGTCGAGAAATGACATTATCAAGAAGGATTTTTTGGATTCTGACTAACCGGCTAATCTCTTAATTTTAAGATCATATGGCATTCTCTATGATATACAAATAAATTTCTTCATCATTGCTAATAAATGAGAGTTCATAGTCGCAACAATTGAACTATCAAAAGGCTGAAGCACTATGTATACGTTGCATTTAGTGATGACTTATTATTTATATGCGGTAATTTATTATTGTGTAAGTTAACCATATATGATGATTGCCTCGTTTATACCACCTCTAACAATGATTAATTTAAATACAGTAATTACAATACCTTATGCGGTTGGAACAGCAGAAGAACAAAGTCCATGTTGACGTCAAATTTCCTCTAATATTTATTCACACTCCTTTCGGTTTAACTTTTTTTGATATGGTAGCAAAAACTAAAGCTGCAAGAATTTATGCTAGATTCAATACCTACCTTATGCCTTTGATCACCGCCTTTGCATTATTTTTAATAGTTGGTTCTTTGATTGCTCTTTTTTCGAACGGAACTGCTCGAGATTTTCAACGTAGTGTGGGTCCACGAGGTGTCCTTCTGATTCCAGTTTTGAATCCTTTTTTTCCTGTGACTTATGGTTTGATAGCGCTTATAATTACACTCGTTATTCATGAAGCAGGTCACGGAATAGTAGCCAGAGTGCACAATATCAGGGTAGAATCTACGGGAATCCTCTTATTCCTTGGAATACCCGTCGGTGCATTTGTAAATATCGAACAGGAATTATTAGTAAAAGCGTCCATGAAACAAAAGAGTGCAATTTTGACTGCAGGGGCTCTAAATAATATGATATTGGCAGCCATTTCTTTGATTGCACTTTATTTTGTTATATCCACTCTCACACCTGTAGCAACTAGTGGCGAATCTAAGACAGGGGTTGTAGTAATGAGTGTAAATGATGGTTCACTTGCTAGTAAGATAGGTTTGTCGAAAGAATCCATTATCCAAACTATAGCGGGACAAAAGGTACATGGTGTAGACGATTTGGGCAACATTCTTCGATCAAATTTGGGTCATAACATACAAATAACATGGCAAGATAAAACAGGCCAAAAAATAACCCGTTCTATAAGTCTGCCACCATTTGCTTCAAATAGAGGAATTCTGGGTATCGCTATAACGGATCTAACACCTAATCCTTCTTTAGTATTACAGAGATACAAGAGCTGGTTTACTTCAAATCCAATAGCATTGCTCGCACCTCCGACACTAGGTCAGGGTATGCTTCTAGTTCCGTATTCTGATTTAATGGCTCCGAAATACGAGTCAAATATACTAGGATCATCTTTTCCTATAATTGCAAACATACTATTCTGGATATGGTTTATTAACTTTAATGTCGGAATATTCAATGCCCTTCCAATTACCTTTCTTGACGGAGGTTCGTGGTATAGTTCATTGATCGAAAGCAGAACACAAAAATCAAAAGCAAGCATGGTCAAAAATGCCTCTCTTTTATTATCACTTATTATGATCGGGATAGTAATTATGTCCATAGCACTGCCCTACTTCATTAGATAATAGCATAAGTTAAGCATTCTAATGTGTTCTTGTACTAGCATTATGAACCTTAAAATCTTCCGTTCTCATCCCCTATATGCTCTATTAAATTTCTACCATGTATGATTTTCGCGGTTTTGTATATTGAAAATCAGCGAGTATTATAAAAGTATGATAGTGCAAAAGTTAAGTAATCCGATGTTCATGCTCATTAACGCTTTACAAAAATATATTAATGGATAAACATAATTAGAATATGGCTTATAGCCGGTTCAATACTTCATGTTTTTTGCCTCTACGAAGACACTTTGTTGAAAAGTTCGAGGCAAAAAGTTACCGGAATAGCTGGAATAAGAACAAACGTGGAAGAAAACGAAGATTTAGAAAATAAATTCAATAGAAAGATATGGAGTGACAAGACATTTGCTACTGCGGGTTTGAGGAAAGCTCGTAGACGGGAAACAAAAGGAGAACCTGCAGCAGAATTACCAAGTAAACATACAGCAAGTGGAAAGGAGGAGCATTTAATCATAAGATTAAAGGCAGACAATAATGAAGATGGAATTACAAAAATTATTTCACAATCTATTCCACCAGAATCATGTATTACTTCAGCAAAATTTGAGGGTCCTAATATTGCGTTATATACAAAAAATCCGAAATTTTCACTTACAGAATTAACTTATCACTTATCCTCACTTTCAAAGACACTGAAAAAGAGATTTGTTATCCGTACTGATCCGTCTATACGGTTACCAGAAGACGAAACGAGATCAATTGTTGTTAAATTACTTCCAAAAGATGTCCTAGTTTCTGCGGTATTCTGCGACGACGCTATTGGAGAAGTTATTTTAGAAACCAATCATCCTGAAGCGATAAATTCCACCATGGTAATCCAAATCGCGCAGTCTACTGGTTGGATAGCTCATGCAAGACGCTCTCCACATATCCCATCTAACAGCATCAATGCCATTCACTCTACACTAAAAAATTCTGCTAAAGAAAGGACAACATTTTTACAAGAACTTGGAAATAGGATTTTCCGAGCTCCGTTATTATTAGCCAATAGTGGTATAAATGGGAGTTCTGAAGGAAACGGATATTATAATGAACAGAGAACGTTAACTGCCGGATCTGACTCTAATCCATCACAACAGCAACCATGGCCAACAAACAAAGAAGAGGTTATGTTATTCTGTCTCGGAGGAGTAAAGCAAGTCGGAAGGTCTTGTTTTATCGTCGTAACTCCAGAGAGTAAAGTTATGTTAGATTGTGGAATCAATCCTGGAGAAACCTCAGGGTTGAATGCCTACCCTAGGATAGAATGGTTCAACTTTAATTTGGATGAGCTTGATGCAGTAATTATAAGCCATGCGCATATTGATCATCAAGGCTTTTTGCCTGCATTGTTCAAGTATGGGTATGATGGTCCGGTTTACTGTACTGAGCCGACTTTGCCTTTAATGATTCTTCTTCAAACGGATTCGGTAAAAATAGCAAAAAATAATGGCATATATTTGCCATATGAATCAAGAGATGTTAACGAAGTTATTAAACACTGTATTACACTTCCTTATGGTAAACCAACCGACATTTCCCCGGATATTACTATCACGTTAAACAATGCAGGTCACATTATGGGAAGTGCGACAGTTCACCTTAACATTTCTGGAGTCCATAACATTCTCTACTCTGGAGATTACAAGTATGCAAAGACTCAGCTCCTGGATAGTGCATCTTCAATATATCCAAGAGTTGAAACGATGATTACAGAGAGCACTTATGGCAATACTGGTGATGTTATGCCAGATCAATCGGTCGTTTATAAAACTTTTACAGACAGCATCAATAAAACATTAACCGAGGGCGGAAAAGTATTGATTCCCCTTCCTGCGGTCGGAAGAGCACAGGAAATTATGCTTGTCATAGATAAAGAGATGCGTGAGGGACGTCTTATTGAATCGCCTATCTACATTGAAGGAATGATTTCAGAAGCAAGCGCTATACACATGTCATATGCCCATTACTTAGGCTCTAATGTTCGAAAGTCAGTTTCTCTAGGAATTAACCCATTTGAATCAGAATACTTTACTGTAATAAACGGCCATAGCAAGAGAGATGAAGTATTCAACGATGAAAATCCATCTATTGTTATGGCTACTTCGGGCATGTTAGAGGGTGGGCCTTCAGTGGAGTATTTTAAAGAGATAGCACCATGTGAAAAAAATAAGATCATGTTCGTTTCTTATCAAATTAACGGAACTTTAGGAAGACGTGTTTTGGACGGTGTCATGACGGAAGTGAGCATGCTAGATAAAAGCGGTAAAGTGAAGGTGGTTCCGGTAAGATGTCAGACTCAGAAAATAGATGGCTTCAGTGGGCATAGTGATTTCAATCAAATCTTAGGTTTTGTATCAAGAGTAAGACCAAAACGAGTACTTGTAAATCATGGTGAAAAATCAAAATCAGACAATGTGGCAAGTGCAATATACTCTAGATTGAAAATAAGATCCAGTGTACCAGATAACAGAGAAATTGTCAGATTACGATAATTGTTATACTTGTTTCCACAGCCTTTTTAGCCATGTTTGAGGTATAAAAATAGGACAGAGAATTGGCAATAAGATATAGATGCAAGAATTGTAATATTGTGCTTAGTGGAGAAGGTGCGTCAAGACATTATCTTGCTAACCCTACACATAAACTTGAAAAACTCCCGCCACCATTAAAGCCTGTTAAAAATACAGAGGTCAGATAGAGATATTATATACTACTTACTCTCTTATGCTCTCAAGAGTTGAAACGACCTGCCAAAGCATAGTTCTAATATGCGACTGCATTTGAGGATTTTGTGTTACTGTATCTAGCATACTTATAGCATTTGCTGCTCTAACAGACAAGCTGCCACCTTTTTCATCCTTTAGCGTACCTAGGACTTCCTTTACCATGTTTCTAACGTTTCTCTGAATATTATTATTTTTAGTTATTATATCTAAAGTGGCTACTGCGCTGCTCAGGCGTTCCTGATTTTCTTTACGTTTTAATTCCTTCTTTGTCGAAGTCATATTAACACATATGCACCTAGTTACTGATGACTGTAAAATTTAAGAACCAGTGGTTTTTGAATGTTTTTGTTGGTATTATTGAATGTGTGACATATCATTAATCCATCTTATTCACAGTAGGTCTTTTCTTCTAAATATTTTGCTGCTTTTTCAAAGGGAATATGGTTGTATTTCTCCATTTGCTACTCTCTCGTCTAGATATGATGATTTAATGTAACCTGTGATAAAAATTCAAAATAGCAAGATTATATCGTATTTATCAATATGTTCTGTCTTTTGTGGAATCTATTTCTTTCTGTATTAATGCATTTCTTCAAGATCTTATCAAAAGACGCTCCTAATCTAGAAGGCGCATACGATGAAGAGTTATTGGTGGTTCTATAAGCAAGAGTAAGTATCTTCAATTCAATCATACACCGTTGGAAGCTACCTATTAGCCAGCATAATTGAGATAGTCAAGAGCAAAAATATCAACTGCACCAATCCAAAGATTGTGGAACAAGCTATACATATTGTACCACGCCATTCTTTCTTTTGCATTCGCTACAATTCGCGTGATCCCATGTTATTGTTCTTTATAGTTTCAACTATAATGGCAATATCTTTAGGAATATACAATGCAGCAAGAGTGGACGTATAGAAAAAAGGCAGACAATACTTAAAAAATGCTATTTATGATACAATCATGTTCAATAATACAATTACTCTTACAAACGTAACCTTGATCCAGCGGACATTTCCAAATAAATATTAATTATAATTTGAGCCTTTGCAGGGATTAAAAAAGAGCACCCAATCGTACGGCTATAGTTAGAAAGGCGTTGAAAATCAATTCTTACATTTAAGATTGAGTTCAACTTTTAAATTGACTATACTATTGTTGCCTCATACGGTGAATAAGGATTATTTGGTTAGCAATTCCAGAAAAATTAAACAAGGATTCAGCTTTAAACCTCTCCGATTATAGCACACCATTAAATCATTTCACGTTTGGAGGTAATAAGTAGTAGTAGTCTGTTTTAGATGTGTCATAAAGATTTGACATCTATTATTTATTTGCTAAAAAAGAAACATATGGTATTGAAAATCGGATCGGATAATATTCATAGAATAAATGTTGGCGACTTTATTAAAAAGGTAAATGAACTTCCTACCAATTTGCGATTTGTTAGTAACAATTACTTGGTAAATTATATCAAAGACTCCTTCAAGGAGACAGAAAAATACGATAGTTTTTTTATAAATACAAAGGGCAAACAATTAGATGAACTATGGGGAATGTATGGCAAAAATCCGGATGTTGACAAGTATGTGTACAGAATAACGTTATATACAGATAACATGTAATAATGAGCGTCTCTAACGCAAAAAATATGATGGGTAATTTCACAATTTGGTGTTCATTCTTCAACATATTATCTTTGGATATAGACTAGAACCCGAATTGCGAAAATATCTAATTCTATTGGGTGCAATATAGAAGAAGGTTTGACTACACGTTAGCAAACACCAAATATAGTGAAGGAAATACAGTATAGCCAGGAAATGAGCACTATGAAATGAAATTAGTTTTACTTATAAGTACTATACCAATTGAGGATACTATCGGATTTGTACTACATATGGGGAATAATCTATAAATGAGAGGAAAATAAGACAACGAAATCGGTAAAATGATGTTAGAAAAAACAAAGAATCAAAATTTTAGATCTGACTTTATTGCCAATTGATAATGAAAGAACACCATCTTTATAAATTAACATGTATAGTTTCTTTCGATTTCCTTCTCAAATCTACAGCGAGAGAACCGATGTCATCTCCTTTCTTTGGATAATGGACCACGTGTAATTTACTTTTTACACTTGTTGTGTGAATCTGTGGTAATCTTATTTCCAGGACTGGGATACACGCCTGGGCGATGGCGTGTGGCAAATTGTCTTGGAAATATGACCAAACATCGTGAGATCACACATCTTATCACATGTCGCTATTTTGGAACTAGGTATATACAGAAGTTGTTTCGTTTACATTGAATAGGCATAAAGCACATAATGCTCCTCTTTTGCTAGGCCTGATTACCCTATGCTTTATCAAATTCCAAATAAGTTTTTGTCTTGTAAAAATACTGCTGTTTTTATAATGTGCTTACTCTAATTTTGCAAATGTTGTCGTTATCTATGCTCAAAAGTTGCATCCTTTATTTCTATTAGATCTCTAAGTATGGCACTAGCTGTCTCCATGCCGCCCGCCCCACGTCCAATTATAGTATGCTGCCCTGAATGTTCTGATGAAAAAGTTAGTGCGTTTAAAGTGCCATTTACATATAGTGGATCAGCTTTTGATATTTCAGTTGGCTTTACAACAAGGTACCTGTTATCACACATTGCAATCAACTTTATAGCATTACCTCTTTTATGAGCTCTTTGTATATCTGATAACTTGATTTCCCTAATTCCAGCACGATTAACATCTTTCATGGTAACCTTCATATTCATTATCCAATTGGCCATAATTACAAGCTTGGCCGCTGCATCATATCCATCAACATCAAGGGACGGTGCTGCTTCTGCATACCCTTTTTGTCTTGCATCATCAAGAGCGCTCTCGAAAGTCAAATCTTCTTCCATTTTACTTAAAATGTAGTTTGTCGTTCCATTCAGAATTCCCCTGAATGATATTATTCTATCACCCTTTAGACATCGCTTTGCAAATTCTAAAATTGGTGTACCTCCACCTACAGTTCCACTAAAACGAAGCATGACACCATTATAGTTAGCTAACTCTAGTAATGAAGGAAAAGCTAAGGCGAGAGGACCTTTGTTTACTGTGATAACATGCTTGCCTGATCTCATAGCTGATATAATATGTGAAGTGCCAGGTTCCCCATCATTTAGATTCGTAGGTGTTAATTCAAGAAGCACTTCTGCATCTACGTTTTCAATTATACGAGTAGAATCAAGATGAGAGCTTCTCCTGTCATATTCACAGATAGTATCTTTAGATTTCTTGATATCAAGCAATCTTTGGAGATCGAGACCTGTTGAAGATACGCGAGAGCCTTTGCTATCGACACAAGCAACCACGCGGGGCTTGACTCCATATACACTATATAAATCCGCAGAACGAGATAATAGTAATTTTGCGAAGCTTTGACCTACGACTCCAAAGCCAACTACAATTAATCGCAATCCAAGTATTGGATAGTGGATGGAGGTTAATATATTTAAAAATAATAATTCTCAATGAATTGCTTTTTTACATATCTCCCTCTACAAACTATTACCTTTATATTTCAAATTGACTTAAGCGGCAGTTAGGCTGTGGATGATAATATAATATCTATAATGCTTTACAAAGAATAGAAGTTGTTCTGATAGATCTGAAGAGTATGTCTGCAGTAATAAGAAAATCTCTTGTATCTAACCGTAAACCAAAAAACTTTTTCAGTTTCCTCAATGCAAATAAAAGCTATAATGTAATCGACTCTTATCTTGATGATAATTCTAGGATAATATTTATCTCTTTCTAACTGATTCAGTTAGAACTGAATCTTCCTCTTTTGCTTCTTCAATTTCATTGCTATGAATCAAACCTGGTACAACTGGAGTTTTAGGTAAAAGGCGAAGAAGATGTGTATATTTGTCTAAGAATACTAGTCCCGCTTGTGTAATTCGGTATAGATCTCTGACTTCAGAATATTCAACTAGTCCTCTCTCTACGGCAATAGATAGATATCTGATCAATTGTGAATGCGATACTGAGGCGTTGTTCATAATCGTAGTTTTGTATTCCCATTTTCCTGTAGCGGAACGTAGTATAGATGCCATGATTTCTATTTCTGAGCGATTCTTCATATCCTAGTTAACCTCATCATCCCATACATCATATTGCTTGCTTACTGTCTTGTACTCTATTTTCTAGTTGATAAAAGATTGGTAGCGAAGTCATTATGACAATATATTTGCAAAAAACTGACAACATATTTATCCAGAAAAATTGAATATCTTCACAGCTGATAAGAATATTGTACACTAATGTATCATCTTCTTTTCACATGGAATTATTGTAGTGTCTTCAGTTTATAAGCATTAGACAATACTGGTTTTATATATCTGATGAAATTCCTATAAGAACAGAAAAGATATTTACTAGAATACTCATCGACGACGTTTTTATTTTATCTACTACGATGCAGTAATGTGAAAAATGAGAGCAGGATTGAGATAGTCGCACTTATTCTACAAACGGCTATCAATGGTGCAACACCGACTAAATTGCTATACCAGGTATATTTATCTTATAAGCAATTGAAAGAACATCTGACAGTTTTAAAGAAAAATAATTTGTTAGTAGAATATATTGGGAAAGAGCAAACTTTTAGAACAACAAGCAAAGGTCAACGCTTTTTACAGCTGTACTTAGAATTGAACGAGGTAGTTACTGTAACCGACAACAGAAATATTGCCACTATTCTTCATTCGACATTATTGACAAGGGCTCATGTCCTTGAATATTATGTAATTCATTTTATTTACTACTTGATAGGCATGATTTTGTCTACGGTTCAGAAGATCAAATAGATTGGGCAACGATAACGATGTTGTGAACACGAGTTTTTTCAAAAATTTGTTTAAAAGGAAGGAAAAAATGTACTCAGAATCATATCAGAATCAGGAGTAATAATGGATTGGAGTTAGAAGTAAAATAAAAATATGTAAGGATTGCTAAATCGTTGTTATATATCGCCATAATTTTAGTCATCATAGGTCTTGGAGCCGGCACGATTGGCTCTTTAATTGGTGTCGGTGGTGGTATTCTGATGACACCTGCTCTAACTTTTATGGGTTTTACACCAACTCACATAGCTAGTACGAGTCTAATTGCAGTAACTTCTACTAGTATCTCTTCAACAGTAGAGTATTCAAAACAAAAACGGATTGACTATGGACTAGGACTAAAAATGGCAACATTATCTACACCAGGTGCAATTATTGGAGCATTTCTCTCAAGTGGAATTTCATTAGAATATTTTAAATTATACTTTGCTATAACCTTGATTTTCACTGGGTTATATATTGTATATAGAAATACCATATTAAAAGAAAAGCCCCATGCAAAGCCAAGATCAATGTTGTTCTATATTGGGTCCTTCACCGCAGGAATCCTCTCTAGTTTTTTTGGTATTGGTGGCGGAATAATCTTTGTTCCAATGATGATTATTCTACTTAGAATGACAATGTTCATTTCTGCTCCAACATCACAGCTAACACTATTAATAACTTCTTTTGTAGGGGTAATTACACATGCTATATTAGGACATCCGGACTACATTCATGGTATTTCTCTTGCAACAGGGGCCTTTATAGGTGGCCAAATTGGAGCAAGGCTTTCGGGCTATCTAAGAGAAAGCATACTACAAAACTTACTTTCAGTAATATTAATAGGTGTTGCTCTAAAACTGCTTTTCGATTTTATAAATAAGAAATAAATTTGGATCCTTTTTCCCAATCTTCACATGTTCTTCCCCATTACCAGATTCTTCTTGATAAATCAATTTTGGCAAGGCTCAAATACTATAAACTGATGACTCTACCATTTGTTTCCGTTACCATTAATCTCGTTAAATCCAGATAACAGGCCAATAGTAAATGTTTTTATTCAAAACCTTATATCCAATCGTACTGTTCTGACCCAATTAGTAGTAAATATTGTTTTTGTAGAATCAACAAACACTAATAAATTGTAATCCATTTTATTTGATATTGTTTTACCTACTCTCCTATTGATTCTCAGAAGATATTATTTTTAAACATTGATTTCAAGTTAAAGGTACTAAATTTTCTGTACATGTCAAAAGAATTATTAGCCTGATACTTATTTTCTATACAAAATGTACAGTGGCGAATTAGAAGTTCAGGCCAAGCGAAAAGCGTTGGCAGTTTTACATGATGAAATTAACAGAATTTTAAATTCAGCTAGAGACCTGTCTACACTTACTGCATCTCTTATCAAAGCAGATGATAAAGATATTCAGGTATGCATAGAACGCATGACAAATGCTGAGGAAGAAGTAGAGAATCTTCGGAGGAAGATCACACGTGAAGTTGCTGAAATAGGAAGTCTTATGGTTTATAGAGAAGATGTTCTTCGAACTGCCTATATAATGGATGACATTGCTGGCTATATCAGTGGAATTGCATTTAGACTTGCGAATATGAAAATTTCTTCTTTAAAAAAAGGAAAATTTGATGAGGAACTTAAACAACTAATAGGGATGGTCGTGGACGCAATTTTCAAATTAAATGAAATGGCAAGGGCATTAAGTATAAATCCAGCTAGCACAATTGACCTTGCTCAGGAAGTTCAAAAATTAGAACGTCGAGTAGATGCCAAATACAGAGCTATTATTATAAAAGCACTTAACGAAATTTCTTCTACAAGAGATCTGTTGCTCTTAAAGGATGCAATAGAGGGAATCGAAGGCATGGCAGATAAATGTCAAGAGGCATCTGATTCATTTATCATCCTAGCATTGAGTATGTAATGAGTCCTGTTATTGGAAAATTAGTAGAAAATAGAATAGTTGTCTGGAGTATACATGAATCTCGTACTTTATTTGGAAATGGATACTATGGCAAACCTCTAGGCGTTCCAAAACCAAAAGGAACCCAATTTGATACTCCTTTAATTTTAGATTTGATAGAGGGATGTTATCTCGTTCATATTGGTAAATTAAAAGTATATCATATTGATGGCAAGAAGATATCATTCAGGGGTATCAAAGCTATTTGCAGAAGAGAATATGTCGATTTTGATACTAAATATCAAGTTTTTCAGAGCTTGAGAGATAAGGGATACATAGTATCTCCTGGAATCAAATTTGGCTGTGACTTTGCAGTATATGAGCATGGACCAGGGATCGACCATGCTCCATACTTGGTTCAAGTCTTTAGACCTATGGAGCAGATGACAGCAACCGGAATTGTACTTGCAGGCAGATTGGCTACCACAGTCAAGAAACAATTCATATTAGCAATTCCAAAGGTTAAAGAAAAAAAGGTTGATTTCGTAGGCTTTGACTGGTGGAGAGCTTAATAAATAAATGAGTTTGGTTCAATTATTTGGAAGAAGTAATGTTGTAGGTTGTTGTTCATTCAATTGCGATCTTTTTTGTTTGGGCAAATCGAACTTGACAAAGTTTTCTCCAGAGATCGTTAGACGTGTGGTGAATTTATCAGACCCCCACTCTAGCCACCCTTTATACCTGATCGAATTTTTGATGATATCCGTAATGCTGGGTTTTTTTTCATCTACCTCTTCATAACATGACAAAATCTCACCGTAGTTAACCTCTATTTGTTTGTTGAGCTTTGTAATATAATATACGAATACTGCAGTCTTTTCATAATGATTAACCGGCCTTTTATCACTATAAAACTCTCTTAAGGCAATTTTTTTTTCATTCGCCTTTAAATCTACAGGAATAAGAGGGATAGATTGTTTTGTTGTATGCTTAGTATTGTTATGTATTTTGGTTAATTCTGATCTAGACATATCAAAACTCTTTTCAATGTCCTGTTGTGGTAATGCCGAAACATCAGTAGTATTGTACTCAAATCCTTGTGCCATAGTCTCTTTTATTGCAGATTTGAAAATTTCCTCAAACTTATCTAGATGCTTATCAACAAAGTTCTCCTTACCTTCCAGCTCGACAATACCCTCTTTAACATCGATCTTAAATTTTGCTTCTGGAATGCTCAATGATAATATTCGATCGGCAGCTTTTAATTAAGTTGTCGGTACAATACCGTAATTAACAGATAGAAGCCACAGAATTAGGATATATACTTACTATACCCTATGAGAAGGAATAATATTTTATAAATAGTTTTATGATTGGCAACTACAAGACCGTAGAATGTTAAATATTGAAGATACAATTAGTTTAACGCTATAGAAAATGCAGACATAACATTTCCTATGTCAATATCGTGACTATGATGCTGTAATCAGTCCTCTTCAGCTACTAGACATCAAATTTATCATGAAAAAATGCAATATATTTATAGATTTAAAATGCATTAAACATAAATAATACAAAACATGATTGGTTTAGAGTCTTTTTGTTAACATAACACCTATTCTGTCTAACCTCTTTAATGTTTTCATCGTATCGCGTGCAGCCTGCGTGAGCGTGGCGATAGTCGCCAGTTCTTGATCCGCTACGGTGGCCTAAAAAATAGGAGGGAGCGAAAGGAACCGTTATTATGGCACAGGTGCGCTTGGATTTACAAAGGTTTGGTCCCTCAGGGGTACGCAGTTACCTAACTGGTCGCAGACCATAACATTCGTGTACGATACGGAAAAGAGCAATAGACTCTGTCCACCAGGACATGAAAAGCTTCCAGGACCAGGTGGAGCGACAGCGATACTGCCAGTAGTTTGTCCGTTACTGATTGGGAAGAATCCACCACCGCTGACAGGGCCGCTCACAGTCTCTTTGTTGGTTGCCTGGGGATGATTTCCTCCGTTGTTTACGCATTCATAAATCGCTACTGCGGCTGCGCTGCATACTTCGCGGATGCTAGCAAAGCCGAGATTCCCCAAACCTGCTTCCTTGAAATTACACACGAGGTTAGGGCCGCTTAAACTTGAACTGGCTGCGATAAAGTGTGGGCTGTCTGCGAATACAAGTGACGGGGCTGCCATCATTGCAAATGCGAGTATTGCTGAGGCGGCCACTGTTGTTGCAGTTATTGTTTGAGAATTTCTTCTCATAGCTTCTTACAGTAGAAAATATTTATTAGATTTTCTGGTAAGTTTTCTATATTTTTGTCATCTTATTCGGACACGTATGAAAGAAAATGACTATTTTGGGCGATTTATTCAAAATGTTCCGTCAGTCGCTTTTTCCTGGAGATGGGCCGAGTTCTATCTTTCTGATAGACTATGCGACTCCAAGCACCGAGAAACAACTAACTTCTTGAACATGTGGCTTAGGGTTCCTAACTAAAATGCATTAATCATATATAATACAAACATGATTAAATCAGATTGTATTTGTTAACATAACACCTTCTGTTCAATATATTACAAGCCGCTATGTAAATGCAAGCTCATGCATTCAGAACAACAACATCATAAAGTAGCTGCTTTCGGAAACTCCTTGTTTATCCTTTACTTAAGGATATGCCCATAC
>DATDNG010000588.1:0-4579 GCA_036518375.1 Nitrososphaeraceae archaeon
AAAACAACAGATCAAGGTGGTAATGTAGTGTTGACACCTATAGCCAATCCCGATATACTCACATTATTCTTAAAGAAGCAATTAGATGGTGCATGGGTTCCTGAACCATGGGCCACCAGATTAGTAAAGGAAGCCAATGGAAGAATATTTTTAGATGAGAGAAGCATATGGCCAGATGGTAAATTTGTGACAGCCAATATAGCTGTAAGTACAAATTACCTTAAAAACAATCCCGATGTAATAAGTAAATTATTATCTGCACATGTAAATGAAACTGTATGGATAAATAACCACAAGGATGAGGCTGTACAAGCTTTTAATACACAAGTCAAGAAACTAACAGGGAAATCCATACCCATAGATGAACTAAAACAAGCTTTTTCAAGAATTGATTTCACATACGACCCACTTAAACTGTCACTATTCCAATCAGCCAACAATGCCTACAACCTAGGACTGTTAGCTAAGGGTAAGCCACATCCAGACCTATCAGGAATATTCGACTTGACAATATTAGACCAAGTGTTAAAATCAAAGGGATTAGCACCAATAGAAGGAGGAGAACAGATACAATCACAACAATCCCCAAGTTCATCAGGAGGCAACCTTGGTGCAGTAGAATAACTAAGTCTTATGTATATGCTAGCTAATTCCATTTGTCTTCATGCATAAGGAGGTTCTTCATGCAAGAGGATTAGAATGTGATGATAGAATATCAAAGCTTTCTGAAGAAAAGTTAAAAGAAACACTTGAGGAAGTAAGAAAACTACGACGTAGAAGAAGAACAACATATCATAATGTATCAGATAATGATAGTAGGATATTTTATGTTACCTACGAATATGACCAACTGCCAAGTTAGCGATATTCTAGATATGTTTTGTAACATAGAATTAACTTGGTAACATAGATAAGCTACGTTGCCTTAAAGTGATATTTTCTGTATTGGCATTATAATTAAGAATAAGTGCCTCTCTTCCCCATTCAATAATCCAGTCAAAGTCAATTAAGTCATCGTTATTTGTGGTTGTAGTATCACTAGCAGAAATGAGTTCTAATACTTCACTTTTTCTAATATGCCCATTTTCACTTTGTTTGACGAGATCAACCAATTTCTTGAATATATCAAATTTAATGATAATATCACGTAGCATTTTTTTTCTTACCTTTGGACTTGCTGCCATGAATAAATGTCCTTTTTCAGTTATTGATACATCTCCAGCTTGAACTTGAATAAATCCTAACATTTCTCCTGATTCAAGTATTGGCAAAAGGTAGTCTAACTCTAATCCTTGTTTAGATGCAATTCCAGCTACATCTGACTTGCCACCCAAATCATCTAACACTTCTAGAAATCCAAGAATGACGCTATAATGGACCTTCGGTATATCCAACTTTTCCTATACTCTAGAATGAATCAGTTTATCTGTGATTTAAGTTTTTTATATTCTTCCTTAAAACATGACAATTTTAGGCTATTAATGCGAATCTGACTATGTAATCAACATTATTATTATAATAATAGTGTTATGCGATTAGAGTTGTAATTTGATCCAAATATTCATATATTGCCTTGTCACGCTTCTCACGTGGCCTTGGTATATCTATATCTATTTGTTTTACTACATTTGCAGGCCTATGACTTAGAATTATAATTCTGTCTGAAAGATATACTGCCTCTTCAACATTATGGGTTACCATTATGACTACATCTGGTGTAGTAAATTTATTGCTCCAAACCTTAAGAACTTCCTCTCTTAATGCTTCTGCTGTTAAAGGGTCGAGAGAAGAAAAGGGCTCATCCATGAGAAGGATTTCAGGATCAATAACAAGCGCCCTTGCAATACCAACTCTTTGTTTCATGCCACCAGACAACTCCCTGGGGTAAGCATCCTCAAAGCCTTCTAAACCCACCTCTTGAATTATACCTATGCTTTTCTCTCGTCTTCGAGCCTTTGGGATATGCATAGATTCTAATCCAAATTCTACATTTTCAATCACAGTCAACCATGGAAAAAGACCAAACGATTGGAATACCATTGCCATATGTGGATTTACTTTTCCGCCACTCATGGACTGACCTTTGAATAAGATATCCCCTCTTGTGCATCTCTCCAGTCCCATAATCATTCTCAATAATGTGGACTTGCCGCACCCAGATGGACCTACTACAGAAATAAATTCATTGTAGTTTACTGACAGGCTGATATCATTGAGAACTGCAATAGACTTACCATTGTCGTCTATGTACTCTTTGGTGACATTTCTAAGTTTAAGCAGAGGCGTAGAGGCATCATCATCTTCATAAAATTTTTTGCCCATATTCTCAACATTCTTTGGTAGCGACGCTGATTCATTTTTCATATTATTTTTATAATAATAATTATCACTAGGTTGTTCTTGTAAATACTTATTATTCATTGAATCAGAGTTGGAAACACTCATGGAAATGACACATTCTATCATATCATTAGATCAATATATAGAAAACCATTTTTGTACAGGAGATAGTATTATTTATTTTGCAGATTTTTATTATCCAAAAAAATCTATATTACTTACATTTTTATCCTATATACTCATACTATACTTTCTGATTACCTTTCTATAAAGTCGTCTCCATACTAGGCGGTTAATCATGACAATTATTGCTGACATTATGCCAACGATCAAAAGTATCAATATTGTATTACCTATGTTATATGCGGCCTTATCTAGAAGCGAGCCCATGCCCAGCACGAGGTATGTTTTATATCCAAATACTAAATATTCTGCTACAATTAGCGAATTCCAGCCTCCTCCCCAACCTGTAATGCTGCCAGTTATAAATGAAGGATATATAGATGGAAATAAAACTCGCTTAACATACTGGCCCTTAGTAACCCTAAATGCTCGTGCTGTTTCTTCTATATCTCCAGGTATTGATCGTATTCCGCCAATTAAATTAAATAATATATACCATTGCATTCCAGTCAATATCAACAATATAGACAAGAACTCGAACCCACCAGGTACATAATTTACAACAACAATCACAAATGGAAAGAATGCAGTAGCGGGAATAGCTGCAAAGGTTTGAAATAGAGGTAGGATACGATCAAACCGGGGATTGTTTGCAATCTTAATAGCTACAGGTATCGTCCATGCTAACGCTAAAAGATAAGCAGTGGTCAACCTAAAATATGACAGCAATAGCGCCAGTGGAATTTGAGAAATTATTTTTACACTTTGAGGATTATTATAAAGTGAATAATACTCAGTATACAAAGCAGAAAAGGATTTGTAGATTACCTCATTTTCTTGAGCGGCAAGCAGAATTACAGCAAATGTCAGAACTGATAATGCAATAATCCCAAATAGCCTTTGATTTCTCTTGTTACCAAACCATTGATAAATGATGACAAATATTTGTAATTCAGAGAAATATAGTATTTTTGCTAAGGCTTCTATCAATCTGTTGGATTTTATATATATTAATGGCCTTGGATTTCTAGCTAAAAAGTCTGACAAAAGAATTGATGAGAACACAGCAGAACTACGAGAGATAAGCCTAGCAACATTTTCATTATAAATGTACAAACCTAAATGACGTTGATGACGTCTAGTAGTAGCAGTAGTACGTGAAGAATAATCATATTTGAAGCGCTTAGCATATGATTCTAGTGGTCTCCAGAAGAAGAAGTCAGTTAGTAGAATGATTAAAATCAGCACAGCAAGTGCAATTACAGCCTGTATGTATTGTCCAGAATATACAGAGTTACCAAGTAAACTACCTAGGCCTCGAAGCGTAAAAGTTTTGGATCCTAATGATATGATCTCAGCTGCAGTAAGAAAATACCATCCAGCAGCCCATGACATAATGCTATTATAAATTAATTTGGGTATACTAGCTGGTAAGTAAAGCCTCCTTAATTGTAGAAATGGATTAGCTCTGTATGCATAGGATGTTTCTAATAACTCTGAAGGTATGGACAGTACAGATTCGTATACTGAAAATATCATATTCCAAGCCATGCTTGTAAATATCAGAAAAATAGCTGCCATTTCGATGCCTATTGAGCTTCCATTAAACAATGTGATGAAAAATGCAATTGCTGCAGGGAAAAATCCAAGGATGGGAACTGACTGTAATATATCTATTATAGGAATAATTATTTTGGAGGCTAATGGTTTTCTCGCTGCAGTGATTCCAATTATAATAGCAGCAACAAATGATAATCCTAATGCGGCAAACATTCTATAAACTGAAGATGCAGAATCGACAAGTACGTTTACAAGATTTATATTCCAATTCCAAATAGATCCCTGCTTTTTATTATCAGAATTATTATTACTACTCTTCATGGTGCTATTGTTATTGCTACTATCATGAGGGATATCTTTGATTTTTAGTTTTTGTAAATTATTTATCGTTTCTCCAAAAGCATTGGGAAAATGCAAGTACTCAATCTTCGTATTACTAATTGAAACAATTGCTCTGCAAAATACAGAGACAGACAATGAATTAAAGATATTTGAAATAATGAATGAGGTACAAAATATAGCCAATAAACTGACAATAAAAATATTCATTGCCAGT
>DATDNG010000589.1:0-2523 GCA_036518375.1 Nitrososphaeraceae archaeon
CCAAATGATATTTTGGTTTTAGAGAAAAATGAAGGTTTGGTGGAGAGAATTGTAAATGGTAAATTGTTACCTCAGTCTCTTCTCCGAGTACCTGTTGCAAATTTAGGCGAAAGAGGTTTGTTAGGAATTGCCATATCAAAAAACCAGAGTAGTCACACATACGTCTTCTTGTATTATACAAAATCAGGAGGTGGAAATACGGGAGACGATTGGACTGGTACACCTGCTTGTTGTAATGTTCTTTACAGATATGATCTTATTAATAATAAATTAGTAAATCCGAAGCTTCTATTATCACTACCTGCTGGTCCTGGTTCTCTCCATAATGGAGGAAAATTGCTTATCGGACCAGATCGCAACTTGTATCTAGGCGTAGGAGATATTGGTAGTCATAGAACACTAACCCAGAATAATCGCAGTTCAACACAAGCTATTGGAAGTGTTATTTACAGAATGTCCCAGGACGGCGAAGCTGTAGGAAATATCTTAGGCAACACAAATCCTATAAACAAAATTTACGCCTATGGTATAAGAAACATTTTTGGCATGGATTTTGATCCTGTGACCAAAAAACTATGGGATACAGAAAATGGACCAACTTTTGGCGATGAAATAAATTTAGTAAAACCTGGATTTAATAGCGGATGGAATCAGATACAAGGGCTATGGAAACCAATCGGACCAAAAGGATTTGAAGTGAAAGGACCACTAATATTAAATCCTAATAATAATTTAGTAGATTTTGGAGGTAAAGCAAAATACGGACCTCCAATGCTTATCTGGGATTACAGAGTCGCTCCTACTGCTCTCAAATTTATCAATTCAAGTAAATTAGGGAAAGAATATGAAAATGATATGTTTGTGGGAGATATGAATAACGGCACTCTCTACCGTTTTAAATTAAATGCCAACAGAACAGGACTACAACTTCATGGTTTACGTGATAATATCCTGGAAAATCCTGGAATGGAATACAGTTTTCTCTTTGGAATAAATTTTGGTAGAGGAATTACTGACTTGCAGGTGGGATCAGATGGATATCTCTATGTTCTTACTATATCCGACTGGGAAAAACAGGAACTTAAATCATTGGTCGGAGGACAGATACATGTCATAAAAAATAAGTAAAGTAAAATTTTTTGCGGTAATGGAACGATACTGCATTTTAAATGAACACCACGTGATGTACAATTGGGTATCGTGTGGAGTAGTTATGCAGCAATGCTGGCTGGTTTAACGTGAGCATTGTTGTACTAGGTCGATATAGTACTCTTTAGACTCATAATGCAATTCTTAAAATTATGAAGTAATATCACTTCTAAAAAAGAATAGAACATAAACCATATTTTGTTAATTCTGCTTTTTTATAAGCATTTAATTATTATGGCCAGTTTTGGTTACTTATTATAAACTACTACATTATTTCTGCCTATATTATTGGTCCCGATAATCATTGTTGGATAAGTGATATTATTTAAATTGTTATTTTCTAATACATTATTTTTTGGATGAATATCAGCAAAGTATATTCCTACCGTAGCGTTCACAACTGTATTGTTATGGACATGGTTCCCTGAAGAAGATCCTCCTATATATATCGCTCTAATGGTTGATTTCAATAGATTATTATGCACTTTATCATTTGAAGATGAAAATATTGAAATACCTATTTTTTCGTTGTAAGCATAATTTTTCTCCGCAGTAGAATTGTTTGTATCACGTGAAAACATCAATCCTGCTAGTCCATTATTATGTACTGTGTTGCTATTGAATAAAATGTTATAGCAATTTTCGGAACAAATTATTCCAATAGCGCTGTTATTATAGGCAAGATTCCCAATAATACTAAGATCATGACTTCCAGTATGAGGATCTATTCCATATCTTAGATTATTGTAGTATTTGTTATTCTTTATTGTAATAAATCCAACATGATCAGAATAAAATCCATCCCACATATCATGGAATGTATTGTTTATTATACTACTGCCATTTCCGCCAGTGCTATATGAAAAGCCGTTTGATGGAAATGAGTTATATCCTAAGGATGCAATTTCAGAGTTTGAAACATTTACTGTTCCTGCACCTTTAGTAATCATAATATACGGTCTTGGAATAGAGCCTTTGACGTTTTGTCTAATCACGCTATCAGAAAATGGATCCCATGAGGTTATTTTAACTCCATCAATTTTTGCATTGCCAGAAATAGAGATAAAATTAGGCTGACTCTCCTGCAGTATTTTGTTTGTTATTTTTAGCCATGATGTATCTGTACGATCTATTGTAAGCTTTGCTTGCGGATTAACTTTTATGATTGCATTTAGAATCCATACTCCATGAGCATCTTTTTCTAGCACACTTTTATCATTTACAATCTGGTATATTGAAGATAGATTCGAATTGCATGCAACTGTTATGGTATTTGTATAAATGTCGTAACTAACACATGTAGCAGCAGGAGAAGAACCTTGTCCAAATGTCAAGACCAACGGTAAAACTGGTGCCAGTGGTAATGATACAACT
>DATDNG010000590.1:0-4059 GCA_036518375.1 Nitrososphaeraceae archaeon
CTCCCCCGATCAGTGGCAGCAGCATTGGATCTATGATTGCTATCAACAGCAGCAGCAGTACCAGCAACATGACGAACAAAACTAGTGATAATGAGGTTACCAGGATGGAAGTGACCAAAAGACAGCTATTCGAACATGGTGTAAGTTTACTTCAGTCAATAATTTCCTCTCCGTCTGTACATTGGTGGGAACACAATCTGCGGATCCCTCCTAGCAAAGTGGTTTGCACTACTCAATAATACATCTCATTATATCTCATCAGTATACCAATCATGAAATTGTCTCAAGGTATATGAGATAATACTGTTGTTGATAAGTGGTCGTGGTAATGTCAGGAATGATTGCCTTTATCGTAGACGTACCTTCTATAGCTCAATCAAAGCACTAGACAAATACTACTCGAACCATCAACTCAAAAAAGTCTCATCATCGTTCATTATCATGTCTACAGCAATTTGAACGATTTTCATTAACTCCTTTGTACTTTTGTCTTATCAGTTGCGCTAGATCTCCCGCAGAGAACCTAATTCATCATTAACAATAGTTTGAGCCGTCGAATAATCTGCGTTATAATTCAAAGATTCAGGTGAATCTACTGCATTGGATATAAAGCCTTGACTTAAACTTGGATTTGGTGGTTGCTTTTGTTTTAGTTGCTTCTGATTCTGTAACGAAGCGGCCCATTTTACTGTTAGAGGTTGGTCCGTATCTCGCACACTAGTTGATGTCGAAGAAATGCTGAGTTGTTTTGGTTGTACATCTGGTACATTATTATCCCCATCGTCTGCTGCTGTTTGTTTTGCCAACGATGTTGTTTTATTATTATCACTATCAAGATCAAGCTAACGCATTGCAATATTTACAGACAAGGGCATATAGTAATTCTTTACTCTTGGATTGTTGTTATCACCATGATTATGATTATGATTAGCTACCAATCGTTTAACATCCTCTTCTGCTGCAATCCTTTGTACTTCATCTAGTAATTCGCCTTCAGACCTCATAAGTTGAGCCGATGCTGTAATTAGCGCGTCGCTCCCCTTCTGCAGTATGATATATGCGCCTGCCATTTACTACAGTAAACTGATCGTTTTGCATGGAAGGAAGCTACTGATGGCCATTGATTGTAGGAACTATATCCATAGTTGTTTTCGAAGTTCCTGTAGTCTCGTGGATATGGACCAAAAGTTGATCGGATAAAGTTGCTATCGCGTCGTCTTTCATTTTATGTTGTTCTCTTAGCGAATTATTCAGATCTTCTAGCTCTTCTACTTTGCTTTGTATATCTTTACCTTGCCTTTCTAACTGGAGATATTTAGAAATGTCAAGTAGGGTTCACTCTTGTTAAATATCTACTTGTTCAACCTTGCTATGGCTACAGTAGGTTGATAGTAATTACATATGAAAAGATATCATTCTTTGTAGGGGAGCAATATAGTTTGGTATAAAAATTCTTGCATAATAACTTTATTGTCTTTCTGTCATAACTTTTTCTGACAGTGGAAAAGTCACTACTTTATATTAAAGTCATATTTAACACTTTGGCAATACGATAACTTTTCCATAGCCTTGGTTTCGCCTTGAGCTATTAATTCCTTGATTGTTTTAGGGGAAAAGTCTGCATTTTGCAGCATGCTTGGTGATTCTAATTCACTTCTAACTATTCTTGTAACAGATTTTATTTGTGCACCATAATTGTTAATTAGAGTGTTATATTCTGACTTTATCTTTTCCAACTGATGACGATCAATCTCAGTTGGATCAACTTTCTTTTGCATAATGTCATATAAGATTTCTATAAGTTGGATGTGTCTTGTAATAAGCCTTGACATTTTTATATTATCCATATTCTTATCACTAAAAATGATATCTTTAGCTCTACTTTCAACTTCCGCCATATTAGAAGGAAGTCTATGTATTTTTCGCGGATAGTTTTCTACAATAAAAATATTTTTATCATTTCTTGGAGATACCTCAATCACTTCTCTTACTGGAGTATTGCTAAGAAGGCTGCCATCCCATGCATATACGTTATCTTTAACTTCAATCCATGGAAATCCATATACTGGATAACCAGAACTTGCTAGGATGTGCTTTGCCTTTATTTCCATTTTTGTATTGTCAAATATGAGCGGTCTAGCCGTCATCACATCTACAGCAGTTATTATAAGGCGAAGTACTTCTGGTAATTCTTCTTTTGTTGCAGCAAGGTTGAGCTTTTTATAATCTATATATCTATCAAGCGTTTTTGCAAGTGGCGAGTGATCATAGAAATAAGTCCAATTTCCTGGATTGAGAAAGTCATAGTAGTGTTCTCGTTGCGCTCTTTTATTGCGATCATAGATCTTATTGCTATCATCTTCCTCATGGCTCCAAGGTGACCAACGCCACCATACAGGAGTAAACATTTTGGGAACACCAAACATCGCAGCATTAGCTGAAGCAGCGGATATTTTCTTGGTGATGTATTTCTTAGCTTTATTATCATAATCAAAGACAAAAATATCTGGAATAATATTGGGACTACTTTCTGCAACCTCTCTCCAAAAATTTTCCAACTCTTTTTCAGGATGATCACTTTTGCTTCCAACAATTATAGCAGCATTTACAGCTCCAATAGACGTACCTGCAACAATGTCTATTCTTACATTCTTTTTTACTAATGCCTTGAATACTCCACATGCAAAAGCTCCTAGCGAGCCTCCTCCTTGCAACACAAGAACATTCTCTACATCTCTTGATTCTTTATGTCTTGCATGACTATCTTCTTCCTTGAATAGGTAACCCATCTAAATGAGATTATGATTTATAGTCTTATTATAATTTATAATAGATCTATCAGCATATTGAGAAAGCATTAAACACTAACAATAGAGTGCCTATATAGAGCCACCAACCTTTAACCTTACTCTGAGTTATTCGATCTATGATAATAACCTTACGTAGGCGGTTTATCATGTATTTCCAAACTCTGCTCCTGTATTTCCAGTATCCGCAAGTACTGTGTTTGGGTTATCAACTTGATCTCACTTCTTTACATTAATGTTCGAAGCGTGCAGATACTGGATTGTACTGCCATCTGAACAATCCAGATCTCTTGTTATTCCCTAGTTTACATAAGATTCAACTAAGAACCCTTTCCTATCTATCCATCTTCTCTTGCTGCAAGCGCCATTGTTTAAACCGACATTTAATGCAAAGTGAAGAGCCTAGTAAATCATCTTTAAATGAATGCCTTCCTCTACTAATACTAAAATGAATAAAGATATTAAAATTGCATTTCTTAGCATAATGTCGGAATACTAATATTTTTTTGTAGTGTTTCTATTCAACTTGCATCAGCTGCAAATCGTGTTAGTGAAGAAGCAAAGCCTCTTGCTGAACTTATTTCAAGAGATGCGCATGTTGGTCATCCAGTAAATGACGAGGCAACAACTATAGGGCCTGCAGTAGAAGGCATAGCTAGACAACCACATTAATCAATTAAATCTTCTTTCTTGCCATTTAGTCCTCTGTATTTTGATAGTTTGTAATAAAATGCAACTTATTGTAAAGCCTGTTGATAGTCAAGCTTTGATACAAACAATAAACAAGATTGTGTTACTGTGTTTAGAGTTGGTGCAGATATTCATTTCAGCAGCAAATAAGCTTACATATGTGATCTCAAATTGAAATTATCAAGTCTCTATTAGAGGATTTAATATAGGTTCTATCTTCAACGACTTTACAGCTGGAAAACTGTCAATAATCTTTTTCATTTCTATCTTTACACATTTCATGCACAAACTGGTACATACAGATTCTATATCATTGAAGCCTTCGATTGTCAGGCTATAATAAGCATCAACATCGCAGTGCTCACATCTTATCATATAAGATGGTATTTAATTCAGATAGTGGAAGTATCAACTAGAAGGTCAAATTTACTTTACAATGTGGTAAATGGTATTAGCTTACATTTGCGATCAATTAAAGCACGGCATAATATAGACATCTAAGTACTAGAATATTATTTTTTACTTTAATACCTGAGGTATTAATATAATAATGGCAACATGG
>DATDNG010000591.1:0-8329 GCA_036518375.1 Nitrososphaeraceae archaeon
ACCGGAAATTGCAAAAGAAATAGCTAAAGCAGGTGCAGACATCATTGTAATTGGTACAATTATTGAGAAAGATAAGAACTGGGAAAATATATTCTCTTCAATTATCAACTCTATAAGGAGATGATGGAAGCAAATGAAAGTGACAGATGATGCTGAAATTCTTTTGAAAAATGTTCACATGCCGCAATATTATTTGAATTATCAGCAATGTATTCTAAAAAATGTACAACAAGCATTTGAGGTAGCGACAAAGGCACGCAAAAAAGGATTAGATGTTTCTGAAGTTGTAGAAACAAAGATTGCTTATGACCTGGCCGACAGAGTTGCAAAAATGCACAATATTGACATTGCAAACAGGTTGCGTTCTCTACTTTCGCATACAACCAAGGAAAAGGCTGCACTTAAAATTGCTGAGGAGATTGCAATAGGAGAATATGGTATTGGTGATCTCCAAACTAGGTTGAATAATGCCGTTCGTGTTAGCCTATCCGTTGTTACAGAAGGTGTAACAGTCGCCCCTTTGCAGGGAATTGCTGACGTCCAATTAAAGAATAACTCTGATGGCAGCCAGTATCTTTCGATATCTTTTGCTGGCCCTATAAGATCCGCGGGAGGAACTGAGGCTGCGCTTACTATGTTAATAGCAGACCACGCAAGAAAAATTGCCGGCGTGGAAAAATACGTTGCAAACTCGTATGACGACGAGACCGGAAGATTCATTGAAGAGCTGAGAATTTATGAACGCGAAGTTGGAAATTTTCAGTTCAAAGTATTAGATGAGGATGTAGTTAAATGTATAGTCAGTTTGCCCGTGGAGCTTAATGGTGTAGACACTGATCCAGTAGAAGTTGTTGGTCATCGAGGAATGAAGAGAATCTCTACCGATAGAGTGCGTGGTGGTGCTTTAAGAGTAATGAACGACGGACTTATAGGTAGAAGTAGAAAGTTGGTTAACCTTGTCGAAGCATTAAAACTGGATGGCTGGGATTGGCTCAAGAATCTTAAGGGAGCAATTCAGACAGGTGATGACGATGCAATACACCATAGAATGTCTGAAGTGATTACTGGTAGACCTGTACTTTCTATGACAAAGAAAATTGGAGGCTTCCGGTTAAGGTATGGTAGATGTTATAATACTGGTTTTGCAACTGTTGGAATTCATCCAGCTGTACCTGTATTATTAAGTGATGCCATTGTAGTTGGGACTCAAATTAAAATGGATATGCCCGGAAAAGCATCAACCATAGCACTTGTAGATACTATCGAACCTCCGATTGTTAGGCTTGACAATGGTAGCGTGGTGCAGATAACTACAATAGAACATGCTATAATGGTGCGGCCTAGAATTGAAAAAATACTCTATCTTGGTGATATGCTAATAAGTTATGGTGATTTCCTTGAAAATAATGCTCAACTGCTGCCATCTAGTTATGTAGAGGAAATTTGGACACTAGAATTGAAGTCGAAATTATTAACATTGCCATCATTTTCATCAATTGATCTGCCTGAAAAAATAACCAAAGAAAGGCTAATGCAGTTATCAAAGGAACATTTCACAACAGTTCCAACAGTTGATGAAGCCTTTGCAATTAGCAAATGGTTAAATATTCCACTTTATCCAAAATATTCATTCTACTGGGATTCTATCACTATAGATGAAGTTTTACTATTGAAAGAAAAATTTGCTAAGCAAGAAATATGTCATCAACAAAATAATGTTGGTGAAGATTATAATTGCACCTTTTCTTCCATTAGTTTACTTAATGATGACCCAAAGTTAAAAGATATCTTGGAGCGACTAGGTGTCATTCATTCAGTAAAAAATGGAAACAAGATTATTGTTATTGATAATATTGATCAGATATATTCTCTAACCAAGTTGTTGTTTTTTGAACCAGCAGAAGCAACGACGTCATTCTCAACCCTAACCGTTGAGAGTATTAAGACAAAAGATGTTATTGGGTTTATTTCTAAAACATCAGGTGTTGAAGTTAAGCCAAAGTTTGCTTCTTCGATCGCAGTAAGAGTTGGGCGTCCCGAAAAGGCTGCGGAACGTAAAATGAAACCACCAGTTCATGTATTATTTCCTATTGGCTCTAGAGGCGGTGCAACACGTGATATATTAAAGGCAGCAAAAGATGAATCATTCTACACTGAACTTGCAAATAGATTTTGTAATAATTGCAAACTCCCTTCTATTGGGACACAGTGCCATAATTGTAGTTATCCTACTCCTCTACGTAATTTATGTATAATTTGTAGAGAGGAGATTGCCGATGATATCCGAAACAGCCAATGCTATAGATGTGGTAAACAAGGTAGAACTTACTCTCCCATTAGCTATCCACTAAAGGAAGTACTTGAAGAAGTACAACGGAAACTTGACATCAAAGCAACTGAACCACTTAAGGGTGTCCAGACTCTTATGAACAAGGACAGGGCAGCCGAGCGGCTAGAAAAAGGAGTTCTGAGACAAAAATATAGCCTTTTTACTTTCAAGGATGGAACTATTCGATTTGACGCAACAAATGAACCATTGACTCATTTTAAACCAAAATGGACTATGGCTAGTATAGAAAGACTAAGAGAATTAGGTTATAATAAAGACTATCTTGGTATGAATTTGACTTTGCCTGATCAGTTAGAAGAGCTGTTAATGCAGGACATAATAGTACCTTTAGAAGCTGCTAAACATTTACTTAATGTAGCCAAATTTATTGATGAAGAACTTGTAAAATTATATCGACTTGAGCCTTTCTATAATGCATCTTCTGAAATAGACCTTGTGGGACATATGGTAGTCGGGCTGGCGCCACATACTTCTGTAGGTATTATAGGAAGGATCATAGGTTTTACAGATTCACAGGTCTGTCTGGCGTCACCTGTTTGGCACTCTGCAAAACGCAGAGATTGTGATGGCGATGCAGATTCTCTAATTCTACTTATGGATGCCTTCTTAAACTTCTCGTACGACTTCTTGCCTGATAAAATTGGCGGACTTATGGATGCACCTCTACTGATCCAGCCGCTAGTGTTGCCTTATGAAGTACAAAGACAAGCCCATAATGTTGATGTCGTTCCAGTTTATCCACTAGAATTCTATGAAGCAACCTGGAAACAGTCCAAAGCTGGAGAGTTATCTGGCAAAATAGAAACTATTAGAAATAGGATTGGAAGTGAAAATCAATTTTTTGATTATGCCTTTACACACCTTACTGGTCTGCTAACGACCAATGGTCAGAGAAGTGCATATTCTAGGCTCAATACTATGGATGAAAAATTGGAGATGCAGATAGCTATTGCAAAACTGATCAATGCAGTAGATCCTGATGAAGTGGTATCAATGGTGCTCATTACACATATTTTACCAGATATTATGGGTAATATGCGTTCATATTCTTCACAAGCTTTTAGATGCAGTAGATGTGGAGAAAAGTATCGCAGAATGCCAATTATGGGCAAGTGCTTAGGATGTGAAAATGAACTTTTGCAAACAGTTACCAGAGGCTCAGTTGAAAAATATATAGGTATTGCAACAAGTATGTGCAACCAATTCAAAGTTAATGATTATTTGCGCAGCAGAGTTGAATCTTTAATAATGGAATTGAAATTAATCTTCAAGGAGCAAAAGAAAGAACAATCTAGTCTTATAGAATTTATGGGTTAATCAACAACGAATTTCGTACAGAAATATCAATTTGCATTGACCATTTGAAAATAAATCAGATCTTAAGCCGCAATAGAAGAATAATGATCTATATTCAACGCTAAACATTCTTTACTGTTCATTATAAATCTGATTGGTACCCACCAAATTGATGTACTCGTATGCACCCAATGTGTTATCAAATGTATACTGAACTTTTTGGAATTGTTTTCTGAAATCAGCGACATCTTTTGCGACAATGTTGGGATCTTGCATATCGACAACCACACGCTTTATAAAATTGGCAATCTCTTTCATCTCACCTTGCTTCATTCCTAATCTGGTTGTCTCAGGAACTCCAATTCTTACTCCACTTGGATGCATATAATGTCGTCCTGCTTTGATGTCTCCGGGCAGTAACTGCCTATTCAAAATTATATTGGCCTTCTCTAGATTTTTTTCAACACTACCACCATCACCAAATTTTGAAACGTCTACTGCAATCTGATGTGATGCAGTATATCCCCGCTTCTCACCTAGCACTCTAAAACCATAATCTACCAAAGCTCCCGCAAGTGCCTTAGCATTTTTGATTACTTGCTTTGCATAATCTTTTCCAAATTCTAATGATTCTGCTAATGCAATAGCCTTTCCAGCAACATGGTGTAGATGATGACTGCTAGTGTTACCAGGAAAGATTGCTTTCTTGATTGCATCTGCACGTTTTTCGAATGATACAATAATCCCACCCTGCGGTCCCCAGAGGGTTTTGTGTGAGCTCATGGTCATGGAATCCGCTCCTTCCTTTAATGGATCTTGAAATTCTCCACCAGCTATCAGTCCAGCAACGTGGGCTCCATCATAGTTAATGTACATACCATGGTCATGCATAAAATTCGACAGTTCTTTTACAGGGTGTGGAAAAAGAAATAAACTTCCTCCAAACATTCCTATCTTTGGTACTTTGCCATTGTGGATCATTTCCTCGATCTTTCTTTTTGTACCATCAACGTCTATTGTCATCTCTTCTTTTGAAAAAGGGTAGTGTTCAATGTTCAATCCATGGACAAGACCTGCAGTGCCAGAGTGTTCCTTCTTTCCATGCGAAATATGTCCTCCATTAGGAATAGAGGCAGCCATCATGTAATCACCTGGATTTGAAAACGCAGCATAAATTGCAAGGTTTGCAACCACACCAGATGTGGCCCTGCAATCAGCAAATTCGGCTCTGAAAACTTTTTTTGCTAAATCATTGCAAATTATCTCTACTTGATCAATGTAAGTGCAACCAGCATAAACTCTATCCCCAGGCCATCCTTCTGCGTATCTATTACCAAAGTCTGATATTATTGCTTCTCTTACTGCTGGGCTCGGAATATTTTCGCTGGCAATAAGAGGAATTGATTTATTAAACCAGTCATGATGTTCTTTCATCAATCTTAAGACTTTATCATAGAATGCTTTTGTACTCATTTAGATACATGTTCTTGCACTGCTCTTCCTAATTTAAAATATCCCATAATTTACAATAGTTGAGCATGTGTTTTTATAAAAAGTCATCCTATCAAATATAAAACGTAACTTGTATATGTGATGTAATCAAAGTTTACACATGGGAATTACTGGAGTAAAATGGAGGTGCCCATCGTGTAATGCCGATGTTGGGGGAAGTATGGGGGAATTAAAAAATCATATAAGAAACGTTCATAGCAACACTACTTTTGCTATTGAACAAAAGTAAAGTGACAAAAAATGTTATGTAGATAGAAAGCATTGATTAGTCAGAATGTATGGTGATATTAAGTAGTGTGTTGATCAGGTTGTAATGGGTGATATTTAATTAATTTAATGCAAGAAACATTTCTTTATGATACTTTAAATCATATAAAACGTTCATCATATCCAAGGTATTACAGGAGAAGTCCCTCTAGGCTTTATGACAATCATTTTATACCCTGCTCTTTTTATCCTGCTTAACTACTTGCATTGCCATGGAAGCATATTGTGTCAAATGCAAGTCAAAAAGATCAATGAAAGATGAGAAAAAGGTTACAATGAAAAATGGAAAGCCTGCAACCCAAGGAATTTGTTCCATGTGTGGGACAAAGATGTTTAAGATAGGTAAGTGAACCTTACTACTTCTTCTTCTTCTTTTGTATGCCTTTCTAACTTTTTTGTACTATATCCCAAGAAATTACGAACTACTTCTTATAGATTCTGAACTAAGTACATTTTATTAAGTAATTGTGAACTCGGGATCTGTCTTCTCTATGTGCATATGAGAAACATCCTTAACCAGTTATCGACATGCTGTCTATCGCATTTGTTGATTTTACAGAAAGTTCTCATCAAAACAATCCAGTCATATCTTGACTTGCTGAATAAACCTCTCCATGATATCCTTGAGATTGTTTCGTAAATGATACTTGCGTGAGCCTTAACCATTTACATGCATCATCATTATACCAATATGCGCTGTCACTATAGATATGCTTGCTTTCAAATTTTGTTCTAATTTGTTCAAAAAGAACTAATAGCATACAAAGATGGTTCTTTCCTTTGATAAATGGAAGTAGCAAATAGACAAACATTAAACTTGTTTATAATAATCTGACTATAGCCAACAATAATCTTAACCATTTATCATCAAAGCTTCGTCAACAAATACTTCTTGATTTTTCGTTTTCCTGTTACAAATGTTTCTGTTACTGTTGAGTATCTTTGTAATGTATCGTTTTCAAACAGCTAAGCTATAGATGTTCATCCCTTCTGATATCATAATTGATTCTAAATTCTAATGACTTATGTGCAAATCTATAGTTCCTAGAATTAGAATACAAGTAGAACCATATGTAATGCAATTAAAGATAGACATATCTTAATGTTTTAGAATATCCATAAAACTATTAGACATACTCAGCTCCAGATATATGCTATTTCAAAACTTGAAGTTAAAGGACCCATATAAGAACCATTCGAATATATAAGTTGATATATTGATAATTACACAATGTATATGCTTAACAAACCACTGTACGTTTAAAAGAGGTGATTCCAATTTTACTGTTGGAGGGGCTATCGTCTAGCTTGGTCTAGGATACCATCCCATAAAAGAGGTATAAGCCTGGGGCGCTGGCGGTCGTGGGTTCAAATCCCACTGGCCCCATGTAAATCTTGTCGTTTTATCAGGCACCACTTCATTACGTTAAAGAAGTTGAAGTTCAAATCTAATACAATGACAGCAACTACTAGTTCTATCCGGCAAATACGCTAATACTAAAGCAAGAACCAGAAGAACAAAAAGACATGTACTATGTCCAAATATTCTATTAGTTCTGAGTTAACTCGAAAATATTATGAAAGAAGGTTAAGACGTTCTTAGTCTTATTCAACTTGAAGTCAAAGAAACAGAAAAAAGATTAAATGATAGCTGGATATTAAATCAGATAATACATTTTTTGCAGTTTCAGAAAAAAGAGTAGAGAATAAAGAATAACTGCTACTTTGAGAATTTGTAAAATCATTAAAAAACTTTTATGATGTACTGATTTAAACATTTCATGGAAGAAAATAACAAAAAGTTTACCAAAGTGAAGACAAGCATCAAATGATAGAGCACAGACAATAGAAGAAATTCGTAAACTAATTAAATATCAAGATAGGAGAATCAAGCCAATTGTTTGCACAATGTTTCTTCTGGTATTCAATTGGGTACATGGGATTTTTTACAGTGGAAGCACATTATTCCGGTAACTGAAGAGACTGGAGAAAAAATTGTTTCTGCCAAGCTCCGTGTTTATGCCGAAACATAGAAGAATATTACACTTTCATTACTTTTGAAAGCTAAATGTACTAAAGGATGGATGATTTTCGTGTTCTTATGGAGAAAAGATAACTGGAGAGTCTTAGAGTGTGCATGATTTATGGCAAATTACAAATATGAATTATGGTGGGAAATGGAGCCTTGCAACTAATCCAAAGATGCTCAAACATGGTGGCAAAGATTATAGGAACGAGCACTTTGGGAACAGGAATTCGTGAATCAATTAAGCAGGGTGGAAAGCGCCATGATTAGAAAGCGGCTCATGGTTTAATCTAAATGAAGAACATAGCAAGTTATAAAGTCGATAAATGTAGAAATAACCATGGATCACGATACAGGACTTTCAAAACCTTATTACAAACCAACAGAAAGAGAAATATTGGAATATTACCTTAAAGCTCAAGACTTACTAATAATTAATACTGATAAAATCATACTCCAAAAACAAGTTAGAGTTAAAAGAAAAAGCAAAGATCATGAATATATCATTAAGGGAAAGTTACATGAAAAAGATATGCAGATTGAAGCTTTAACAAAGAAGCAACAAGAAATGGAAAGTAAATTCCAACAGATACTCGAAAAGAAGATACAGGAAGCCTGAGTTAGCATTTTACATAAAGCTTTAACTCTTTTAAAAATATAATAGAGGTATATTATGATATTGTATATGTAAAGTTTATCGGCCTAGTGGCCTGTACGCAAATAAGTAAAAACCAATAAAATGTAACAATAAAAATAAAGGAAGGAAAGAAATTATTTGTTAGTACTACTTTCTTACACTTTCGATAGACATCATTTCGTCGAATTGGTTATACATCTGCAAAGCACGTATACCCTTCTCCGTTGTTCTAAAGAATTGT
>DATDNG010000592.1:0-4488 GCA_036518375.1 Nitrososphaeraceae archaeon
TAAAGGAAGACAAACATGCAATATATTTATAGATTTCTATATAACAATGTCTCTAAGAAAAGTAGTCTGGAGAGTATTATACAATAGTCTACTAGTATCATAGTAATAGTCTACTAGTATCATAGTAATAGTCTACTAGTCTACTAGTATCATTAATCGATCTTTATATGTATTATTAATCTAGCTATCATATGGCAATATATTTAGTCAAGGCCAACATGCCAAAAATAGATTCCACACTCGCAGGGATACTCAATACAAAAGATCACCTGATTACGGGAAAGTAAAAACAATGGTGATTAGGTAGTGGCAGCTATCCAGTAGTAGTATATCTCTACCTGTACAATCACCTCCTGCTATACAGTCGGCCTTGTCGTCAGTTCCACAGACAGACCCAGCAGCCATAATCGCCATAATCGCACAACTCACAGATTCGATAATAGTGTTAACATATCCAATAAACACACTCATTGACAAAAATTATAGAGTGAAACTCTATCCTATAAAGAGCCTAGAGAATATTGCAAAAAAGAATTGGAGTAGGATCTAGTTGTGGATTGGCCAGATCCTCTATTATCTTTCTTCACGGTCTTTGTAGTAGGGAATTTTTGTTATCCCATTTATTCTTGAAGAGAGACTTCTACTGGTGTGGGATTAGTGATTATATCAAATACAGGGGATCTCTTTTGTGCAAGTTCTACAAGTTCTCTTATTTTTTCCCTTGGTGCATTAGACTTGACTTTGAATGTAACCTTTATTTTCTCATATCCGTTTCTAACATTCTCAGACATTCCAAGGTAGCCTTGAAGGTCTATGTCACCTGATATCGTGGATTCTACCTCGTCTATCACTACTCCTTGAGCTGCTGCATGGTAGATGAGAGTTGAAGACAAGCAACTACTCAGAGCTGCAAGTGCATACTCGCCTGCATTGGCTCCGTGATCTTCTCCTAGGAGAACTGGTGGTTCGTCTTCGTCATATACGAAAGATTGGCTTCTGCTGTGAGTCTGACCAGCCCCGTAAAAGTCATTGATAGTTATTTGGTTATGACCACCCTTAATCCACTTCCCTTTTGCACGGAAATTGAATTTTGAGAGTACAGGGCTGCTCCTTATGGCATCGATCGTGCCAAACAGTTTTGTGACATTTACCCCATTTACGATTTTTTGTTCTACTCGTTCTATTTTGTTTTCCATCTGATTTGTTTTGTTCATTACAAATGATATCATGATAGCATAATATAAATGTATATGGAAATGATATCATGATATCAACAATCCGTAAACAGCTAATGCCGTATGAAAAGTTGTTTTTGAACTGCAAGAACTTGATGCAATGTAATGTGGACCCAAAAAAGTCCTATCTTGTCAGAAATGTATACTTTGCAATACAAGATAAACCTCTTTCTTAAGTATATTTTACATTGATGTTATGCTGTATGTCAAGCAATAATGATATATACAGGGTAGAAAAATGAGTAAACTTGGTCAAAATGTGAACATACGATTTCTTGGTATCTTATTAACGTGGATGGGACTATCATTAGCTATAAGCCTCACCATCTCTTTCATACTTCCGTTTCCTTGGTCATTAGCTGTAATAATAGGAATTTTCTTGTTACTTGACTTTTATTTATTAAGAAAAGCAAACAGAAGGATGAGAAATGACTATAGTGAAAGTAGCGTATTTGATTCACTCTCATCACTGTTTAGCAGTGTTGATGATAATCGTGCGGCCAGTAATGGATTGAAATATTACTGCATTAGCTGTGGAGTACAACATAAACAAGTATCATGTCCCAAATGTGGTTCAAAATTGAGAAAGATAGGATCGTAATGATTAGTAAACTTAGACGTTGGAAACCAAAAGGGAAAATATATAGTTTAAGGTGTTTTCAATGCGGCCAGACTTTTCTTTCGAGCTTTAGCCTTGAAGCACCAATATGCGGTACATGTCTGCAAAAAGCCAAATCTCTGGATTCGACTATAGACTATGATAAAGTCTGTAGCAAATGTGGTGATAAAGGAGCAATTTATGGAAAGGAACTATGTCGATCTTGCTACTATTCTGTATTCAAATAATGAGAAATACGACGTCATGATGATATGCTATTTTATGTGAACTTGTAACTAAGGAGAGATTCTATAATGCTAAACGGTGATGAAACTGAGCCTAACCATGTGACTAATAAAGACAAAGAGAATTCACACCAGAGGATTTATTTCTTGATATGCAACACATGCTTTTGGTGTGCGTCGTGTATTGACATAGAAAAAATGGCTACTAAAAATAGCAAATGTCCATACTGCTGCGATAATACCAGATTGAAGTTAACGCCTATTATATTATCTAGTGACCAGAAACTTGCTCCGTGAACTTTGGTTTTGTAGTAGCATACCCTAAAGCTGAGTATGTCCTAATAGCACTCTTGGATGATCTTTTATTTGATAGATATATTCAAAATCAGTATTATTCGAGACATTTATCATGCTATGAAAAATAGGACAAACAAACTCTTGTGGTACAATGCTCAAACCACATCTACCAAATGCGTATATTCGTCATCCACTCCATTCATGCCGATAACAAAAGCATCAGAGGTAATAATGATATATAAAAATGACTGATCGTGATAGAACACAAGTAAGATGCTGCAAAACCTGCAGGATTAAGAATGCACAACACGACCTTTTTTAGCTTCCGTCAAAGTAAGTCTGTGTATTATGGACCTATCACTATTATCGTTATTGCCAGATTTTGAAAAGATGCTGTTGGATAGAATTGAAGAGCTTAAAAGTAGAATACACAAAGCACACAACCCAATATACAATGAGACTTTAATGATTGAAATAGAAACACTACAATGGGTTTTATCCCAAATAGATAGGCCAAAGCAATAATATTTTTGCAACAGCTAAGAGCCTATCCCAAAATTATCCTCCTATAGATATAATGAGTCCTTTTCTTTTTTATTTATACAAAATTATTATACTAGTGAAAAAATATTTCTCTCTCTGGGGGGAAAATTCTTTCAGATTATACAATACTATAGAAGAATCATCCACTTGCTATTACTGTGGCGGCTTTAATACAAACAACAAAAGGGAATACGAGAGGCATATTATAATCGAACATCCATGAAAACTTGCTTACCCTCCTAAAATGGAGTTAGCCTATCGTGTTCCACCCTTCTTTTTCTGATCTGACTTTTTCGACGGTTATATCTATCCAATACAGCCTCTCTTTCCATGGCCAATGGTGGTGAACAATCCACAATGCAATATCAGAATCAATCGGGCATTTTCAAGGCTATGATATCCTTTTTCATAAGGTGATTTCCGCGAAATTATAGTTAATTTCGAGGAATGGGTACGCGCAACTATTTTGATCCTCACCTGTTCAATACTTGTGATAATGGACCAAATTTCGGCGCGCCAAAATAACGACAAGTGCCGGTTACTTACTTCAAAGAGTGTAACTTTACAACCAAGAATAATATCGCTCCCGCCGGTATAAAAACGCCGCCATAAACAAGTACTAAATAATCTAAATCTGAACTATACAAATGAGCTCCAACAAGAAGGATTCCGAAAATATTAATAATTATTGCAGGAACAACTAGCGCCAATATCAATATTTCAAAATATTTTGTTATCGATGATGACGGTGTAGTTGGGGTTTTTGTAGCATTTTGAATTCTTAATCCTACAATAAATGAAGAAGTACCTATCAAGAAAGAAACCAAAGTAAGTACATTACCTGTAATACCAGGTACGATAGCAAGTGGCGCACCTAATTTTGTAAATTGTACTGTGTGGTTCTGCTGTTGTGCGCTCACAGTGTTATTCTCCGTGATGAGAAATAATAGTAAAACAACTAATGGAGACATTAACAAGGAATACCGATGCCGAACCATGATACCTCAAATACTAAAGCATCGATTTATAGAATCGTGGTGATTGATCTGAAGTATTGTTTAATGACATAATTCATGGTGAAGCTTCCAAATTGATTATGGGTTTTCTCACGCTTGGGGTGTCGGAATAATGACATTAAGCAAATACAAATGGTGAATTTTTTCGCGGCGCACCAAAACGATGCATTTTCCAACGCGACGGCCTCTTAGATATTACCTGCTTCTTAGTATCTGTATCTGTATCCTTCTTGTTTGGAGAATTCAAACGCAAACCAAGAACCCATCTTTCTATGTATGCACAAGAAGTACAATATTTCAAGTCGACACACTCACCATTCTCATCATAAGGACAGCCAAGGCAAGGACAATCGTCTATCCACAACAATGAACGTTTAGGTTCACTTGAACCTAATGGAAACAAGTCCAATAGCAGCAGTGATGATAATAATAGTAATTATCGTGACTTGACAAAAAGGGAGATTAATGCATATAGAGATGCGTTACGTCGCATACGAACTGAACAGTCAATGACAAAGAGTAATGGGAAGTAGATAAAGATCAATCACCTCTTA
>DATDNG010000593.1:0-2221 GCA_036518375.1 Nitrososphaeraceae archaeon
AATGTAGAAAAAATTGGTAACAATAACAACAACATCTCTAAAAAAGAACAGCCCCTCATAAAGAAACCAGTTTACGACGTTTTAGGCTACAGTACAAGTATTGCAGTAAAAATGACCGCATTTGCCAATCCCAATCATATGGTAATAGGTCAACTAGTTTATGACGTATTAGATGACAATCAAAAATCGCTTTTCCGACAGCTTACTATGAGTCCAGAAATTTGGAGTTATGTCAACACCAATACTGGGGGGACTATATATAATGTTTATACAAATAAATGAATATAAAATGCATTAATCATGTATAATACAAATATGATTGTTTTAGAGTCTTTCTTTTAACATAACACATATTCTGTCTAACCTCATATAAAGAGCTTCAAAAATACAATCCTAGGATAGCTTCAATATATTACAAGCCGCTATGTAAACGCAACTTGTACATTCAGAACAACAACACCATCACAAAGTAGCCGTTTTTTGGAACTCCTTCCATCTACTTAGCTGTAATTATCATTAACCACCACCAGCTGAAGAAGAATCAGGTTTGTCATTTACTGTTGTTAATCAAGGATCAAGTGCAAATACTTGAATGCGATGGTTTCCTGTATCAGCGACGTAAACGTTTTCAGAAGAATCAAGTGCAAGGTCATGTGGAGTATCTAATTGGCCATCACCAGAGCCAGTCAACGACAACAGTTAGATGACGACAAGCACAGCCGGAGGTACCACAAATACATTGAAAAGAATTACATGGCAATCAGAGAATTGTTTATCATGTAAATGGTTCTCGCCCTCTGATCCTATTAATGCAGACATACTAACTAATGGCAGATGCATTCATCCGGAACTCAAGAAATTCAACCTTATTATTTCTGGCAGAGATTGATGTAACCTATTTGATGAAATCTCTCAAGAACAAATAGATCAAATGCAAGAAAAGGCGGTAAAGCGAGCAATGGCTGGTTAAAACAGATAACAACAGTATTCCTAGCCTTTTTTTCAAAAAGAACATTCTAGAGGTGTATTATGTATTATCTTGCCATTTGTGGTATACCACGCTTTTATCAAGAATGCTGATTTTAGATTCATCTTAATCATTAAATCCCATCTTTTTTATAAAGTTCAGATACACTTTTACCTCCTAAAATGATTGCCTAAGATGATTATTGTAATTATTGTGTATAGACACTATCGTATTGTCTCTCCACCATCAACTACAATTGTCTGTCCACTTACAAATGATGTATAGTCGCTAGCAAGGACCAATGCTACGTTAGCAATCTCTTCCGGTTTGCCTGCTCTTCCAAGTGGAATAGATCTGACAATATCAACTCTTTGTTGTGTTGTGAGTCTATCCCAATTTCGCTGGGTAGCAATAGTTCCAGGGGCAATAGCATTACATCTTATCCCGTATTTGCCAAATTCAGCTGCTATATGCTTGGTAATTCCAAGGTTAGCAGCCTTGGCCACAGTATATGGTGCACCTTTAATATAGCCGCTTATTGCAGGTGTAGAAGAAATATTAATTATAACTCCACTATGTTTTTGAACCATGATAGGTAGAACTGCACGGCAGCATCTATAAGTTCCCATGGCATCAACATCAACTACATTTTCTAAATCTTGGTCTTGTATTTCTTCAAAGCTTGCGTCCCAGAGTTAATCTTTAATTGGGTAGCCAGCATTATTTACTAGTATATCAATCTGGCCATATTTTTTGTCCGCTTTACCAACCACCTCATTTACTTCATCTGCTAGCGATACATCAAGCTTCAAACCAAGGGTATTAGTTTTGTATTCTCTTTCAAGCTGCTCAGCTGTACTTTGGGCTTCCTTTTCTTCTCTTCCTGTAACAACGACATTTGCACCATGCTCAGAAAAGAGATTTGCCATCGCTCTTCCATTGCCCCTCGTAGAACCTGTGATAACCGCAATCCTGCCATACAGCAATCCGATCATTTTGTCAAATAGGTATAACAGAAGATCCTAAAATAGTAGATGTAAATGTAATGGAAAAGAACATATGGCAACTATACTATTATTTTGAAAACGGACAATAGCAAGAAGAAGGATGTGGATTACCTACTGCTTACTACCAGAGATTTGGATCAGTTTTAGTTCACTGTAGGATATATCAGCCTTATACATCAATGCTAAATAAGCAAAGACAATATGTTGGACAACCAAAAATTGCCAAGCATTAATAATAGTAGCGACG
>DATDNG010000594.1:0-22498 GCA_036518375.1 Nitrososphaeraceae archaeon
TATTTATGGATTCTATGCTTTAATAAAAAACTTCCCTGCGTTCAGATGGATATAGCCTCGGGCGAACAGGCCGACATGTATGAGCTACGCTAATTGTTAGGAAGAGTTATTCCTCTTGTTATTTGTAACTATCAAAAACATTATCGCGTCAATTTATGCTTTGCTTATGTTGCATATAATATACTCAATTATCTTTGCAGAAATTACCTTGTTTCTCGCTGCTGTACAGATAATAGCTAATATCTTATCTTTTTGTTATTGTATGTGTTTAGCAGGTAAATATCATCCCTAGTCTGGCTGTATTCTATCGAGTTGACGAATTTTTCCTATGCATTACTAGCTAAAACGAAAACGAGATGGTAGACATTTTTAGATATCTAAAGATTTAGTCCTTAAGTTAAGGTACTGCAAGGTGTCTAAAAGTTTTAATTAGGATATATACATTCGTCAAATATGCAAGGAATTCAAAAAGTAAAGTGTACGTCATGCGGTACGATGTTTATGTCTGAAACAGGTATCAATATCTGTCCTTCATGCTCACAGCAAAGCCACGGAGAGCAAAGTCTGGGTGGTTGCGGCTGCGGTCACAGCCATTAAATTTTTTGGTTCCTTCAAATTTAATCTCCAGGAGTGTATCTTTGCATTGAGTTGTAGAAAACGCGGTCTATATATTGAATAATACGAAGATCGAAAATTCCTTGTACTATATATTGTATATTTTCTCGTAGAGCAATAATAGTAATCCATGAATTCCAAAGTTTAGATAAAGCTGCGGGCCACAAACAATTATAGCCTAAGCTCTACCAATCCTATTCCACTCGTTCATTAAAAATATTGGCATACGATAAGGTTATCCTATTGCTGTGATTCCCTTTCCCTTCCATTAAGCTTCATCTTAAGAGGTTTTGAGGTCAGGAATCTGAAAGTGGTCGGCATCGAGTAATATGTTTGATTCCCAAATCTTGTCATGGCATTCTATTTGAAATCAACAGACGGAGTTCCTCATCAGTTTTACCGATATGGTCTATGCCAAGGGAGCTAGCTATGTGTTCTAGTTTCTCGCGTTCGGAACTGACCGGAGAAGTAATTTTTGGTCCCATAAAATATTTTTTTGGCTCTTCCGTTATTCTTGTTGCTTTTTCTATTTCTGTTCTAAATAATTCTCGTGACTTTTCATATTCCGAAACAGCCCTTCCCAAAGTTCTCGATACTGCAGGTAATTTTTTTGAACCAAATAATAAAAACAATCCCATCAGTGCTATAATTATCCATTCCGTTCCTCCAATAGTCATCTGTAATACCACTATGGACATGATTTGATCTTGTACATACCTCAGACGAGAATTAAAGATTTCCATCCTTAAAGCAGCATTCAAAATTAATGGTTAGCAATAATAATAATAATAATGATAATAAGACAAATTGGTCCTCTAACAAAATTCAATAATTGTCTTGATCCTCTTAATAGTCTAATAATATCCATGAGTAAGACCCTCCAAGAATCCATATACCAATTGCTATAACAGATAAATCTCTCGATAATATAATACGTTGCAATGAACATTAAGCTTATCTATGTATTGCTTGACGGAATTGGTGATTTGCCGGATCCTTTATTAAATAACTCAACACCACTAGATGCTGCTTATACTCCTAATATGGACGCTCTGGCCAGGAACGGATGCATGGGCAGAGTAATCAGTGTTGGAAAAGGAATTGCACCACAATCTGATATTGCTGTATTTAATATGCTTGGATATAATTTCAAGAACGGAACCTACGTTGGGAGAGGAGTAATAGAATTGATGGGATCGAATATTGATTTTCATGACGGGGATCTTGCGCTAAGAGGCAACTTTGCGACTGTAGATAGTGATTTGAAAATCGTTGATAGGCGGGCGGGTAGAATTATTAGCAAAGAGGAAGCTCAGGCAGTCTGCAATACTTTACGAAAAAAAATCAGCTTTACTGATAAGGATGCGTCGGTAGTTATCCAACCCACGGTTGCTCATCGTGTCACTATTAGATTTAGACACAACCACATCAAACTTTCAGACAAGATCACAAACACAGATCCGGCGTACGATAAAGTTGATGGTATGGGTATATCAAAACCAACTCCAACTACGATGTATATTGAAAAATCAAAACCAGAAGATACCACACAAGGATCTAAAATCGCTGCGAGATTAGTTAATGAATTCACAGAACAGACCATAAAATGGTTGAAAGGACATCCCGTAAACAATGCGCGTATTAACACGGGAAGAAATCCTATGAATGCAATTCTTCTGCGTGATTCTGGAAACAGATACCCAACAGTAGAGCCGATTACCAAAAAATATGATTCCAAAGTCGCATCTCTTGTAGATATGCCTGTGGAAATCGGAATCTCCAAAGTCCTGGGAATGACTGCTTTTAATGCCGGTGAAGTGAATGACTATGAGAACAAGGCTATTGCTGCAGCCAACATTATGGAAAAATATTCTATTCTATACGTTCACATTAAAGGTCCAGATGAATTTGGGCATGATGGTGATGCAATCGGCAAAAAAAACAATATAGAGGAAATTGATAGACGCTTCTTTGGAACCCTTCTAAAGAAGTTGTCCATAAATGACCCCGTAATAGTTGTTTCCGGTGATCATTCCACACCTTGCCAACGAAAGGGCCACAGTGATGATCCTGTTCCTTTATTGATATCAGGGAATAAAGTTCCTAAGGATAATAGTACTAGATTCACAGAACATTGCGCCTCAAGAGGCAGTTTAGGGTTGCTTATGGGAGTAGATGTGTTAAATACAGCTACAAATATTGTATCAAGATAGTGGGCTCTTAAGCAAGTTCACTAATACCATGATGGGAGCGCTGAAAACATTTAATTAGAGAGTCTTTGAAGGTTAACACTCGCCTAAAGTCAACAAACAATAAATCGAGCTATTGACAATTGCCTTATTGCTTTGTAGATGAGAATGTTAGATCATACATTGATCAGAATTTACTATTATAATTATAAACAAAGTTGTTTCTGCAGTATTCATTTTAACGATTTGTGAGAAGCATTATATTATATCAAGCGCGTCTTCGAGTCTATTATCAAAGGATTTATGAATTGGACGGGACCTATTCAAGGACATATTTAAATATGCAACCGTCACTTTGATTTTAAGTATGCAAAATGCGTTCTTAATATTTTTCACATTAACAGAAAGGAGGATGCAAAATTTGTCATGAGGACAAAATTTGGTTTCACTCAGGGCCTTAATGTAGCTAGATTAGGACTAGATGAAAGTCAGGTTATCACGGCCTGTCAAATTGCTGATAGAATGGATTACGACTCCATATGGGCCATGGATCATTCCAACGTTCCTCAATGGAAAAATGCTATAGTGAACGATGCATGGATTATGCTAGCTGCAATAGGTGCACTTACCCATAATGTGGAGCTAGGCACTTGCGTCACCGATGCAATAAGGAGACATCCTTCTGCAATAGCACTCTCTACCATTACACTTGACAGGGTTACAAAAGGCAGGGGTATCTTAGGAATTGGAGCCGGGGAAGCCCAGAATGTTGTAGAATTTGGAATTGATTTTAATAAACCTGTGGCCAAATTCAGAGAACAACTAGAAGTAATACACAGACTTTTTGAATCAGGTGTAGATAATCACGTGGATTACAATGGAGAATATTATAAATTAAATGGCGCAAGCCTCCAAACAAAAAGTATACGCAAACCCAGACCACCTATATATATAGCTGCGGGCGCTCCGAAAACCCTTGAATTATGTGCAAAATATGGTGACGGTTGGATTCCTATTGGTTATACACCAGAGTTGTTCAGAAATCATGTCAACGTCATAAAGGAGAATGCTAAAAAGATAGGAAGGGATATTTCCGGATTTCAATTTGCTAATGACGTTGATGTTTACTTCTCTGATGATGGTGAAGAATCTTGGAATAAGATGAAAAATGCGGTAAAGGTTAGTCTATATAAACCAGAATTATTAAAAGTTCACAATATAATACAAGACTCAGAGTTTGATTTTCGTAGATACTTTACAGAATATGCGATGAACAAACCTGAGCTCATGGAACAAATGAAGAGGGCAGCGCTAAAAATACCTGATAGTGTAGCAAGAACAGCAATTGGTGTAGGCAAACCAGATGATGTAATTCAGATGTTGGATCGATTCATTAAAGCAGGCACGAATCATTTTATTATAAGGTTTTGGGGAGATGGTTACTTTAAAAATATTGAAATGTTTGGTAACAAAGTCATACCTTACTTCAGGGATCAGGAGAAAAAATGATCGAGCCTTAGAGTTGTTTCATCAGGCATAGAAGAAGGACTCTGTTTTTTTGCTGGTTGTTGTTGTTTACCTTTTTGTCCATTGCTGCCTTCAAGTGATTCTGCATCGAAACCTATTTTTCGAAGTGATGCAGCAAATTCGTCAGAGAATCCATGAAACGTATAAATTTTTTTTGGATTACATGCTCTGACCACTTTAACAAGTTCAGGGAAATCGCAATGATCGCTCATCGGCATAGTATAATCTAGATCCATCATAAACTTGTACCTTCTATCAATGGCCCATCCACTAAAACCTATAGTTACTGCTCCATATCTTTGTTTCATCAGTTTTACAAAATTACTTCTGGCTGCGTTAAGGGGAGCGATCATCAGCCATGGTTTGTTTTTAGCTAATAAGCCCTTTTGTTCAGCTACTGAATGCGTAGTCATGTCCTTTAAATTGATGCCTAAGTCCATGTAGACAGAGTTCATTTTAGCGATTGAATCATGTACAAAAATAGGATCCCAATGGCCGAAGAATGCAGCTAATAGTTGAGCCTTTCCTACGGGATAGCCCATCAGGAAAACAGGAACACCTAGGTTGTACATTTCAGAAATTATTCCATTGGTTTTATGAATGATTTCTAACAAGTTGGGAAACACATATTCGGGACGGCCAAACGTTGATTCTATTATTAGGGTGTGTGCAGATGGAATGTCAGCTGGTTTCATAAAGGATCTTTCTCTAATTGATATGTCTCCAGTATAATACAACTCGTTCCCTATAAGCAAACCTCTAGAACCCAAGATATGGCCTGTATTGATGAGCTGAAATCCATCACAGACTTCAGTTACATCATTTAATCTATACCCTCTAGCTTGTGCAATCAAAGAGGTTGCTTTTGATACAAGAATCTTGCAATTATTCTCCGTTGTTGGGTTTTTTTTACACAAATGATCCGTATGTGCATGGGAAATAAAAGTAAAGTCAGAGTGATGATTGAATCTTTTAGGATCAAGGGAAACCGTCTTGCCGTCTATCTCTACCATAATCCCAAATTTGGAAGATCTGACGATGGCTGTCAATTCATTCTCGTTTTTTCTGAATATGAGTTGTATTTGAATATTTATGATTCAGCAATTTGTTAATAGGATTCAATTATTGCTGTCACATTTAAGAATGCCTTTATTTATATAATAGATTGTCTATGCTAAACCTTGCGATTCTAATTTCAGGTAGAGGAAGTAACATGAACGCTATTTTATCAGCAGTAGCAGAGGGCGAAATTAAAAATGTAAAACCATCCATAGTGATTTCCAATAACCCCAGCGCCCCCGGACTGAGAAATGCTTCTGAAATATTCCGACTCCCTACTAAGGTAGTATTAGGCAACAAGGATATCAAAGGTTGGGATTATGATAAACAGATCTTTTCAGTTTTATACCAACATGGCGTAACGCCTAAAACAGGTTTGGTCTGCTTAGCAGGATTTATGCGGATTATTAGTCCTGAATTTGTAAGGCGCTACAATATGAGAATAATGAATATCCATCCAGCTCTTCTTCCATCCTTTCCTGGGCTTCGTGCGCAAAAACAGGCTATAGAATATGGAGTCAAAGTAACAGGATGTACAGTCCATTTCGTAGATGAAGGGATTGATTCTGGACCTATAATACTTCAAAAAGCGGTTTGTGTCCTCGACTCGGATACCGAAGAAACTCTTTCGTCAAAAATTCTGAAAGAGGAGCATAAATTGTATCCTCGAAGTGTAAAATTATTCGCTGAAGATAAAATTCAAGTGAAAGGACGTAAAGTCTTTATTCATAATTAGCTAATTGTGTATATTGATTTTAGATCTCAGGAACATTTCAAATTGAGGGTTAACACTTGGCCATTAAGATGTCTTGCTACTACTATTCTCAGCATTGCCTTCTGTACATTTCAGCTTTATATATTAAAAATAAACAAAAAACTGCTACATCTATCAGCTTGGAAGCTCGGTCAGCTTAAATAAATAAGTAAAGATGAGCCAGTGAGTGTCTTCTCAGATAACTATAATTAAAAACATAATCCGTACTGAAGTACTTCAAAGGCGCAAAGCATTATCTAAAATGGAGATTTATAGAAGAAGTAAATTAATTCAAAATCGTGTTATAGATTCATTTGAATTTAAAAGTGCCAAGACAATAGGCGCCTACTTCGCAACCGGATCAGAAGTTAGAACTGAGCATATAATAAATACTTCACTTCAAAATCGCAAAGTCTTGTTGTTGCCTAAAACACGTGCAGACTGTATCGTATTTCATCGAGTTTTAGAAGCAGACTTTGACAATAACAAATTAATCAGAGGTAGATTTGGAATCACTGAACCAGCAGGATCATCAGATATTGTGGATAACATAGATCTACTAATCGTGCCCGGACTTGCTTTTGATAGTAATGGATATCGCCTCGGTTATGGAAAAGGATATTATGATAGATTCATTCAGAAAAACAAATACTGTTTCACAATAGGTCTAGCGTTTCAATTTCAAATGTTAGATATTGATCTCCCACATTCGGGTTATGATCAGAAAGTCAGTGCTGTTGCTACAGAAAAAAGGATGCTGGTTTTTCGGCGGTTGAATACTTCATAGCAATGTCTGTTCTGTAATAATAATCGTTCTCTCCCCATGATATTCTATGTACAACAAAGTACGCTGCTTTTATGGCCATTCTAATGGTATCTCCTAATGCTGTGACTCCTAGAACCCTTCCTCCATCAGTTTTAACCCTATTTTTTAAGCATCTTCTCGTGCCTGAGTGAAAAACCATTACTTCCGGTCCAAAGTCACTTTCAAGTCCCTCAATAAAGTGTCCTTGTGAATATTTAAGTGGATAACCACGCGATGCCATGACTACACATACAGCAAACTTATTTTTCCATTCTATAGGTCGCATTGAATCTAATTCTTCATTAATTGCTGATTGTAAGTATCTAAAAAGATCTGATTTCATTCTCATCATAATTGACTGACACTCTGGATCTCCCATTCTTACGTTAAATTCCAAAACATATGGTTGCTTTGTTAGTTGTTCAATCATTATACCCGCATATAGAAAACCTTTGAACGGAGTCCCATGGTATACCATTCCTTTAACTGCCGGCTCCATGATTTCTTTTATTATTTTATTGTAAAGGTTTTCATCCACAACAGGTGTAGGCGAGTAACTGCCCATGCCTCCAGTGTTTGGGCCCTTATCATCGTTAAATACACGTTTGTGGTCCTGACTCGAAGCAAGAGGAATAATCTTCCTACTATCACATAGTACGATAAAGGAGCATTCTTCGCCTGACAATCGTTCTTCGATTATAATTCTATTAGCAGCAATACCAAACTCTCTCTTTACCATTAACTGGTCTATCGCATCAATGGCTTCATCGGAGTTGTTACAGACAACTACTCCTTTGCCAGAAGCTAAGCCATCAGCCTTGATTACAAGTCCTGTCTTTTGTTTAACAGCATAGTCTTTGGCCTCTTCTGGATCGGAGAAGGCGCGATAAACAGGCGTAGGTATGCCATTTTTATTCATAAATTGCTTTGCAAATTCTTTGCTTGATTCTAACAATGCAGCTTGCCTTGACGGTCCAAAAATTCTGAGTCTTTCTTTAACAAAATAGTCAACGATGCCATTGGCTAGTGGAGTTTCAGGTCCGACAATAGTAAAGCATTCATTTTTTTTCGCAAATTCTGTAAGTTTACGCATTTCTGTTGGCTGGATATTAACATTTTGGAAGGTCCCACCATTGCCTGGAGCAAAGTAAACTTTCCGTACAAGATCGCTTTGTAGAAGTTTCCACCCAAGAGCGTGTTCTCTTCCGCCAGAGCCTATTATCAAAACATTATTTTTCACCACATCACTAACCCGTGACAATATTAAAAATGTCGGGATAGAAAGATTCTCTAGCTTTCTTCTAGTCCCCTTTTATGTGATATAAGGAATTGACTTACATGGAAACGGAGCATAGAATGCAGTCACAGGCAAAAAGAGGATTGGCCTCAGCAAATGAAGAAACAAGGCTGAGAGTGGCACGAAAGGGAGGCGTTTCACCGCACCATATAAGAGGTCTTGCGGCTGCAAATCCCCAAACTAGATCGAGAGTCGCAAAAGCTGGAGGAGATGCTAGAGCACAAGATAAAGAAGGGCTAAGAGACGCTGGAAGAAAAGGTGGTGAAACAGTAAAAGCAGAATATGGTGTCGAATTTTATCAATCAATAGGAGAAAAAGGTGGTGAAACAGTAAAAGAGAAGTACGGTACCGATTTTTATCGTGAAATCGGAGAAAAAGGTGGAGGTATAGTTAAGGAGAAATATGGAATTAAGTTCTACAGTGAAATAGGAAAGCTTGGTGGTGAAACAGTAAAGCAGGATCGAGGCCCAGAATTCTACAGTGTTATAGGCAGGAAAGGAGGCGAAACAAAAACAGAAGATAGGACTACAAGAGATGTTTCAGCAGCCAAGTAATTTTCTTACATTATCAATCAACAATGCTTTAACAAACCCATTGTATTCAGAGTCATCAAATATTATAGATACGAATTCATTCTTCTCCTTTGCTTGTTGAACAGTTTTCAGATGATAACATGCTTCAAAGTTTGAAAGTGTTTTATAGTAATAATTTTTGCAGGAGCAAAAATCTAAGTCGGGGTCGGTCCAATGTTCATTGTCTTTTCCTACAATAGTCCAAAGCTTCCTTCCACTTGGTTGAAAAACATGGAGTTTCACAGCACGAGAGCTTATTGTTCTTTCTATGCGTTCCATTCGTAGATTTCACTTTTATGATACAAAGATATCTTTATACTTACTTTGATTGTCTGCAATATATGAAGATATATATCTGATTGTAATGGAGATACTGTTAACTGTGGTTATTGTTTCTCCCCTGTATCCTCATCCTGCCCTTCTTCTAGATGGGGCATGGAATGGAAAACGACATAAATATATTGCGATATCAGACTTGCATATTGGTTTTGAGTCTGCAATGTGTACAAAAGGAATTACAATAGATTCAAGCTTATTACTTGAAGAAATGCTCAGCGAAATATTTGATCTTGTAAAGATATATCATGTTGATGGCGTGGCATTATTAGGAGATTTAAAAAATACAATTGGATATATAAGCAAGGACGAGTGGGAAAGGATCCCAAAATTCCTCAAATTACTTTCTGATTCTCTCGATGTTTACCTAATTCCGGGTAATCATGATGGAAATATTCGTCTTTTGATTCCTCAGAATGTCAACGTGATAAGTAATAAAGGAATGTTTCTCAATAACGATACATTACTGATTCATGGTCACACTATGCCTTTGAAGGTTAGGCCAACAACAAAAAGGATTGTGATGGGTCACATTCATCCAATTTTTCAAAAATCTGGCAGTGTTATTAGGGGGCAAAGAGTATGGCTATATCTTAAAGTAAAAAGGGAAGCGATCTTTCTTTCGGCGAAGGGAACATTGGATATTATAGTTATCCCCACTTTTAACAAGTACCTATTTGCTGAAAGACATTCTATAAAATCTGTTTCTCCGTTACTCAATAAAGCTATAAAGGACAATGCTATTGAAAGGGCTATGGTTATAACACTAGATGGCTCAATTATTGAAGATAAAATAGCGATATTGGGTAGTGTTATATGAAAAATTCAGAAGCTTACATGTGATGACGTTCTCATTCTTAAAACTTAATATAACTTCTAAGTGGGTTTAATGTAGGAATATTAGTCTTTAACCACTCAAGCGTTTTAACAAAAGAAGAGGCTGCTTCAATCGTTGTTAGGACAGGAATACCCATTTCTACAGCCTTTCTCCTAATCAAGTATTCATCGTACAACATTCCGACGTATTTTTCAATTGTAGAAGTAGAAGGAATGTTTATAATAAAATCAATCTTGTGTTCAAAAAGCAAATCTGATATGTTGGGTTTGCGGATAGGTTCGCTGATTTTATAGACTTGCATGATATTACCGAAGTTGTTTTTTACCATGAATTCCGCTGTATGTTCGGTTGCCATGATGTTGTATCCCATTGAAGAAATTAATGAAATTAATGGTAACAATCTCTCTTTGTTTTTTTGCCCTCCAACGGTGACTAAGGCAGAGCCCGATAAAGGAAGTGAGTATCCTGCAGCTATATATGCTTTAGACAAAGCATCATAAAAGCTATCACCGAAGCAAGCGACCTCGCCTGTTGATTGCATTTCTACGCTAAGAACAATATCAGCTCCTTCAAGTTGCATAAACGAAAATTGAGGGACTTTAATTCCAAATCCTGTCCTCTTTAGCCATAAATCCTTTGAAATCTTTGGAAGTGGATTATCTGTCATAGATCTTGCAGCCAGTTTTATCAAATTTAGTCCTAAAAACTTTGAAACAAACGGCATTGATCTAGATGCTCTGACATTGGCTTCAATTACTGATACCTCATCATCCTTAACAAGGTACTGTATATTAAAAGGTCCCTTTATTTTAAGTGCTTTTCCAATTTTGATCGAGTAGTCTATTATGGTTTCGATGGTTCTTCTATCAAGCCTCCATGGAGGAATACACATTATAGCATCACCAGAATGGATTCCTGCATTGTCAATATGTTCAATAAGCGAACCTATTGTAACTTCTTTCGCTGATGCCACAGCATCAACTTCTACTTCCGCTGCTTCTTGAAAGAACTTGCTTATAACCACAGGGTGATCTGGACTAACATTTGTTGCTTCCGTCAAGAACCGTTCCAATTGCTGTTCAGCCCAAACAACCTTCATGGCTGCACCACTTAGAACGTACGATGGTCTAACCAGAACAGGGTATTTCACCGTATCTGCGAATTCTGTAGCTTCCGAAATATTGGTAAATTTTTTCCAGGCAGGCTGCTTAATTCCTAATGAATCTAATAACTGTCCAAATTTTACTCTATCTTCTGCTCTGTCTACATCGTCGCTACTGGTTCCTATGATGTTAACGCCAGCTCTGGCAAGTTTTGGAGTTAGGTTGTTTGCAGTCTGTCCGCCCACACAGGTCACGATCCCTATTGGATTTTCCTTTTCATAAATATCCATGACTCTTTCGAATGTTAATTCTTCAAAATACAACCTGTCAGGAACATCATAATCAGTGGAAACAGTTTCAGGGTTACAGTTAATTATAGAAACCTCCTTAATTCCATTTTCTTTCAATCCCCATACCATGTTAACTGTCCCCCAATCGAATTCTACGCTGCTGCCAATCCTGTACGGACCAGCTCCGATAACTGCTACACTTTTTGCTTCCTTTCGCCCAAATTCGATATCATCAGTTTGACCACCATAAGTCAGATACAAATAATTTGTTTTTGCTGGCCATTCTGCTGCCAAAGTATCAATTTGTTTAACCACCGGATTGATACCAAATCTTTTCCTAAAAGTCCGTAATTTGAGTTCGTGGAGGTCCATACATCTTCCAATCTGTTTATCAGAAAATCCAATTCTCTTAGCTTCTCTAATTACTTCTATGTCGAGATCGGAATTTCGTAGCGTGTCTTCCATATCTACTATATTCTTTATTCTTGCCAAGAACCATGGATCAATAGATGACAATTCGCTTATTAGTTTGATAGACATTCCTGCCTGAATTGCTTTGACTATGGTAAAAATTATTTCATCATTCGGATGCAACAGTGCTTGCTCGATTCTTTCGATGTATTCTGCATCCACAGAATTATTATTATTATACTCACCATTATTAGCTACTAGGCCATCTTTGCCAATTTCACACATCCTAATTGCCTTCTGGATAACCTCTTCAAAGTTCCTACCTATTGCCATTACTTCGCCTACGGATTTCATAGTACTACCTAATTTCCGCTTCACAAGTTCAAACTTTTGAAAATCCCATCTGGGCATTTTTAGAACTACATAATCTAACGATGGTTCAAAGTTTGCAGTTGTGACCTTCGTAATTCGGTTGATTAGTTCGGTCAGTGAGTACCCAAGACCTATCTTTGCGGCCATATATGCCAGCGGATACCCTGTCGCCTTGCTGGCAAGTGCAGATGATCTTGAGAGTCTCGCGTTAATTTCAATAGCGCAATATTCATCTGACAGCGGATCTAAACCAAACTGAATGTTGCATTCTCCAATAATATTACAATAATCTGTAGCTCGCAGAGCAGCAGAACGCAACATATGATATTCAAAATTATTGAGCGTCTGCGAAGGTGCGACTACTATATTATCACCAGTATGTACACGCATGGCTAGAACATTTTCCATGTTACAAACAGTAACACCATTTCTGGTGCAATCGCGCATCACTTCATATTCAATTTGTTTCCAATGGCCAACATATTTTTCTATCAATACTTGATGAACCAGGCTAAGAGTAAGACCTCTTTGAACAATTTCTTGTAATTCATATTCGTTATACGCGACGCCGCCTCCTCTTCCTCCTAAAGTATATGCTACTCTGACAATAACAGGATATTCAATTTCTTTGGCAATCCCTAGAGCTTCTGCAAGTGAGTATGCTGGAGCACTCTGCAAAACAGGTATTTTGCTTTTTTTCATCGCTTCTTTGAATAAAAGCCTATCTTCTGTAATTTCTATTCCTCTTATTTGGGTACCTAAAACTCTAATTCCATATTTTTCTAATGTTCCACATTTATGCAGTGATATACCACAGTTCAGCGCAGTTTGTCCACCAAATGCTAACATTATAGAGTCTGGTCTTTCAGCTTCGATCACTTTTTCAACGTAGCTCGGATTAATAGGCAGAAGATAGACTTTCTCTGCAAATGTAGTGTCTGTTTGAATAGTTGCAATGTTTGGATTTATTAGAACAGTTCTGATGTCATCTTCATTAAGCGCTTTTAAGCATTGTGAACCGGAGTAGTCAAATTGGCGGCCACCTTAAGACTTTCGCCTGCTTCTCCGATTTTGATTGCCCCGCTTCCGAGAACAAGAACTTTTTTTACTGTTTCGTTCTTTGGCAATTTTCCTCCTTTTCTGTTTTAATGCGTGACATTGAAGTAGCATTGGAGCATTTTAATTTTATTGATGTATTATTTTCTTCGATTAACTCTTTGAATTTATTGAATACAAATATGCAGTCATATGGACCTGGAGATGCTTCAGGATGAAACTGTACCGCGATAATTGGTTTTGTTCTATGTTCTATGCCTTCTACTGTCTCGTCATCGGCATTTGAGAACCAAACTTTAAAGTCGGTCTTATCCAAGCTGCTCGGATCTATTCCATAGCCATGATTCTGGGTTGTAATATAAGCTTGATTATCCTGCTGATTTATACATGGTTTATTTTGACCACGATGACCAAACTTTAATTTATACGTCTCTGCTCCAGCTGCCAATGCAAGGATCTGGTTGCCCAAACATATACCTAATGTTGGTACAGATCCCCTGATTAATTTGGAAGCAGTTTTGATCGTGACCTTACAAGCTTTAGGATCTCCCGGCCCGTTACTAATTACAACACCTTTTGGTTTATACAATATTATTTTTTCATATGGCGTATCCCATGGGAGACATACGACACGGTATCCTAAATTTATAATATTACGAATAATGCTATATTTTGCACCTGTGTCTAACAATACAACACACTCTTTATTGATATCCCCATATTCCTGGGGATCGGTTATTGATACTTTTGGAAGAAAATTCTGTATATCATATTTTTCCATTTTAGCCATCTTTGACATTTTCATTTCATCAATAGATCTTTCTGAAACTGAAATGGAGCCCATCATTACTCCGCCGATCCTGAGCTTTTTAGTGAGTTCGCGTGTATCTATGCCATAAATTCCAGGTATTTTCTCTTGATTTAGCCACTCATCAAGAGTCCTGACACAACTCCAATGGCTGGCTACACTTGAAAGCTCATAAATTAATAAACCTTTGACCTGAATTTTGTCGGATTCAAAATACTTTGGTATGCCGTGTTCGTCTTTAATTTCCATACTCGGAACTCCATAATTTCCTATTAATGGATATGTCATGCATAATATCTGACCATAATATGAGGGATCAGTCAGTGCTTCTGTATATCCAACCATGCCTGTATTAAAAACTACTTCACCTGCAGCTTCGCCAGGATATCCAAATCCGCGAGCCGTGTAACTGCTTCCATCCTCTAACATTAACATGCCATTATATCCACTGTAACGTCGTTCAAGTATCGGAATTTTTTTGACCCTCAGGATATCTTTTATATTACAAATTTAAGCTTTATCCTAATTCTCAGGTTGTGTCATGTTAATTCAAAATTAATGATCAAAATAAGCATCTCTTCATATTCATTTCTTTTGACATGTACAGGTTTCGATGTTTTTTGTAACATCCAATACAAAGAAGAGTTGAATTACAGCCTAAAGGAGTGCATACCTCATTTGTCCTTGTATCTCTGCCACATAGGCACCTTTGCATATCCTAGGAAAATTATTAATCATAAATATGATTTTCGATCTTTCTAATAGCATATAGAGACGTCTGACAAAACTGTCAACAATAATTTGACACGCAATAAATAAAGGTAGGAAGATAGCAGGTCAAGTAAGGAATGACTGCTGAATTAAAGGTACACCCATCATTTTTCCGTGAGTTTGCAACTAAAACATGGGTTTCTCCAAATGAAATAGTGAAAGAGCTAATTGAGAATGCCTTTGATGAAGACGCTACACAGGTGATTGTAACAATTTTAAAGGATGGATCTGTGGTCATCGAAGACAACGCTGGAATGGATCAAAAGAGTATGGAAAAATTCTTGTTGTTGGGATCACCTCATAAGATCCATGATCCGATTTCTCCTAAGTTAAAAAGGATTAGGACAGGAAGATATGGCACTGGACGGTTATCATTTCTTACTTCTTTTGAAAAAATGAAAATAAGAACAAGACGAGATGACTTTAATTTGTCCATTCTAATCGATGGTAATACCCTGGACAATCTTTTTTCTGGCAATGCCAGATTAGAAATGCTAAAGGAATTACCTCTAAGTCGAAATGGGACTGAATTGTCATTGATGGGTTCCAAATTATCTATGGACAACTTTAGATTATCAAAAGAGATTCGTAAATTGGCAATTTTAAGGCAGCCGATGTTCGAAGTATATATCAAAAGTGCAGATAATTTTGTAGAATGGGATTTTAATGATGCCCAGCTGATTAAAGCTCCTGACATTCAGGGTCACAGGATACCAATAGACCTTGATAATGGCATAGTTGGCGAAATAGTCATAGCAAGACGACCACTCTCTGAGGATGAGAAGGGAATAGCTGTCATGGTTGGAAATCACGTGGTGACACGGAGCAACTTTGGGTTTGATACTAAATTCAATAGGGTAACTGGTTATGTAAGATGTGACGCGCTAACTTCGCGTTTTGCAGACAAATCTGCTTTGATCGAAGATGAAGAATACACAAAATTCAATAGACAAATGAAGGCATTCATAATTGATGTAGTCATTCCGGGCTTAACACAATACGAAGATGTTTTGATCACGAGGGAAGAATCCAAGATCTACAAAGAAATTGATAAGGTTCTTGGACAAGCGATCATTGACAATATTGAGAGCGGGGAGGAAGTACAGGGATATGAGATGGTTGATATAAAGGACGCCGCTTTTGGTTCAGAAGCTGCTGAACCGTCAAACCTTAAAAAGGACAAAGAGATACCTTCACATGCTCCGACAGCATCCTACCAAGAGAACAATAACAATTTGACAAGTCCTGAACAAAAGAAAACGTTAGAAGAAACCGGCAGTTCACATCAACATCTACAAAACTCCGAGCCATCGATGCTAAATTATAGTCAACAACAGCAACAACAGCAAACAATTCCAAAAGAGTCCTTACTACGAATGACAGACCCCATTGCTCAACATGTGCCTCCGCAGGATGAAAATTTCGATCAAGCTAACAAAGAACAGTCTGATAGAACACTGATAAAAGTAAGAAAACCTATTATAAAAAAGACATTCGCATTAAAGAAAATTGGTTATAAGGTGGTTCCATACGAGGATGAGTCGGATTCTCGCTACAGCTTTACAAATGAAAATGTCGTATTCGTAAACAAAGCAAACTCTACATACCGTGCAGAAGCATCTCGAGGTGATGAGTTCTTGCTAAGACATATTATCGGCATTGTTGCGGAAGTGATAGCCGAAACAAAACATCCAGAAGGAAAAGATGCTCTTGAGTTTTTGAATAGGCTTGTCTCTGAAGCAATAAGGATCCATGACGATTCTGTAATAAAGAAATGATCATCATTTTCAGTATTATTCGATATTGCTGTATTATTCATGATATCTCTAATATTAACAACAATAAATATGGCAGAGCCACGTTGATCAAAAAATGAACCAACTCAAATAGTATCAAGACCGATAAGCCTTTCTGAAGTAGCTGACAATTAAAAATAGAAACGACTAAATCTAACTGCTAATGGATATATGCTGAAAATATATGGCGTTTCAATTTATGCCGGGTGCAACAGCTGTCGGAATTTCTTATGTCAATGGGGTCATTCTAGCGTCGGAAAAACGCGTATCCTATGGAAATTTTGTAGTAAACAAGAATACAAGGAAAACTTTTTCTGTAACAAATCACGTCGGTGCAGCATGTGCAGGAATGGTTGCAGATATGCAAGTTTTAGTAAGACAGGTTGGTGCTCTTGCCAAGATTCGAAAATTGGAAACTAGGCGCGATGTTGCGCCCAATTCTATTGCAAAGTTAATGTCAGTCATAATGTTTGAAAGAAGGTTCTTTCCATTACTAACGCAGGTTATAGTAGGGGGGATCCTTATCAAACCAGAGATCTACACTTTAGATCCATTAGGCTCAGTCCTTCCAGATGAATATGCCTCAGTAGGAACCGGTGCGGAAATGGCGCTCGGTATCTTGGATGACGAATATAAACCCAACATGCCTGAAGAAAAGGCTAGAGAGATTGCAGTTAAAGCAATCAAATCATCAGTACAGAGAGATTCATCTAGTGGCGATGGCATCGATTTATTGTTGATAACAAAGAAAGGCGCAAATGAAGAATCTATAAGATTTTAGATACAAGGTGCTTCACTCTTCGACGATTAATTAGGCCTCGTGTTCGTCTCAGATTAATAAGAATAACGATCATTACTATGGTTTACCGATATCTCGAAATTTGTAACTAAGAAGCCGAAATTTCTTTATGGGCCTCCCAAAATTTATCACTTATATAATGTAAATTGTCAACTACATAACCCTTCGAACTGGATGCAGCAATTTCGCTATCTTCTATTGCTATACCTGTTGCAAGAGTTTTATGGTATATTTGATCTTTAACAATAACAATATCGCCTTTTTTGAAGGTATCAAATTTCGTGATTCCTGGTCTCATTACTTTAGCACCATTACATACAAATTTAACTGCTCCCATATCCACTATTACTTGAGGAAATTGACTTATAATATTGGGTTCTCCCAGAAATGGCAATATCATATCTTGGTTTATCTGAATTGCAGTAAACTTTTCAGATTTTAGAATACGTTTACCTTGTTCAATTTCATAGGCTTTGAAGGTTTTTACTCTCGGAAGAATATGTTGCGGCCATTTTTTTTTGATTATTTCAATTAGCTCGAAGCTATCTCTTTTAGAAAGAACTGATATTTTCAATTATGTCACCTTGTCTATAGGACATGGTAGCTTATAATTTCTAATATCGATTTGAAGAGAGCACAAATATATTGCTAATACTTTTTTTGCAAAAAAGTACGATATATATTCCTGAATTCATATCCTGCCAATTATTATTCCTCTGTGCAGACACCTTGCATTAAAAGGTCCTTTACAAAGCCCTAAAGTGAGCTATTGAAAATATCGGGTTAAATGTATGTTAAATATGGATGGTTTTATCGAATATAAATCCTAGTTGGAAACCACAGACATCAGATTCACATGCCATTGCGTGTGGGAATTAATTATGTTATTTGGAGATTTACAATTTTAAGGAATAGTAAATGTAATCGAATCTCTGCCCTATATTCTCGTTATTTGTGTTTTGTGCAAATGCAATCGTATAATTGTTTAAGTATTCGGGCAGTGGCTCCCCAAATAATTTCTCTCTGATATGTGAACTTGTAGACCTCTTTTATGGATAGGTGATAATGGTCGGTATCAAATGACATCGTCTTTAGAACATCTAGAAGTGATACATCAACGATCTTTTCTACCTCATCCACAAGGATTCTCGGTTTGGGAATTTTGTCCTGCAACGTAAGGTACGGTACTATAGTATAATTGGAAGTAAGAGTTTTAACAATATTAAGATTACCGATTATATCCTTCTCCTTAATGGTTAGGCCCACTTCTTCCTTTGTTTCTCTTATAGCAGTGGAGTACAAGGATTTGTCGTTTTTGCTATAGCTTCCTCCTGGAAAAGAGATCTCGCCACTATGATGTTTTAAACTTGAGCTTCGTTTGGTTAAAAGGATGTGTGGTGTGGTATAATTGTAGTGAATAATAACCAATACCGCTGCGATGTGATAACGAGTAAAGTATGAAAAATGGACTGGTTCAAGACTTAGCAATGGTTTCAAACGTGATAAAACTTCATCTCTCTTCAAATTTGCTTATTATTATTGTATGATGGGAATCTTAAAGTTATTATTTTCTTTATGCATGATAATAATTATTTCTGCCGTAGCTCGTCTTTAATAAGAACAAGATCAAATCACAAAGTCATAGACTATAATGAATATATCTTACGAATTAAATCCACCCAAAGTAGTGAAGGGAGATTATTTCGATCTGTTACTTCTCAATCAAGAAATGGGATATCTGGTGGGACGAGCTTCAGCATTAAATGGACTTGTGGACGGAATTCATCTAACCGATTCAGTTCTTGGAGTTGCTCGTGTATCTAGTGTTACAACGGCCAATCACATAAAGGCATCCGGAAACTCATTGATGCTTAGTTGTAGCCTTAGGGTCAGGGACAGAAATCTCTCATCAATTAATCAATATGTATGCGACGCGGTCCTTGCCAAAGTGAAAAGTTTGCTAATATTATTTGGAGATGAACCTCAGGAAGGTCCAAAGAATTCGGGATTGAAGCCCAGCGACGTGTTGAATATCTTGCATAGTAAAAAGTATGATACAGTAATTGACTTGAACCTATCTATTCCAAATAAGATCAAAAATAGAGCATCTATTCAGAAAAAAATCGAAGCAAGACCTCGCGCTTTTATAACACAATCCATAGTCTCTTTATCGGATCTGGGCGAAATTGTAGATGTTGCAAAAACATTTGGAATTAAGGTTGTTGCTTGCATCATGGCTCCTTCTGAGAAAAATAAAGTCTCTGCAGATGCAATAGGACTGAATTGGAGAGATTATGAGAAAAACCCTGTAGATTTTATACAACAGGCAGGAAAAATAGCAAATGAAGTGTTACTTACGTCTCCCAATAGCTTTGTAGCAGGATTGGACTTGCTCAGAGAACTAAAGAAGAATTAAACCTTATCAAAAACTATCTTCCATTTTTCTGGCGCTAATTATTTCTGTTCTCAGTTGGTCCAACACCTTCCTCTGATACTCCTGCAAATTAATGTCTTCACTCAGTCTTGGACGTCTGTAGTTAACTGTAATCTCACTCTTGACTTTTCCCGGTCTGCTGGTGAAAATTATTATTCTGTCTCCGAGACATACTGATTCTGTAATGTTGTGTGTAACAAAGATGATCGTCTTCCTCGTTCTGGCCCAGATCAACTGAAGCTCTACCAACAGCAAATCTCTCGTTTGCGAATCAAGGGACGCAAAAGGCTCATCCATTAACAGCACTTCTGGATCCATTACAAGAGCCCTGGCAATTGCAACTCTTTGCTTCATTCCTCCAGATAATTGGTAAATAAACGCATCGGCAAATTTTGTTAGTTGCATCATGTCAAGATAATGGCTGGCTATTTCGTGTCTTTTTTTCTTCTCAATGCCCGCGATCTTTAGTCCAAATTCTACATTGTCAATAACTCTGAGCCAAGGGAATAATGCATCTTCTTGGAATACCATGATCCTGTCTGGTCCTGTCTCTTTGACTACTTGACCATTGAGAATTACGTGGCCTTCCGTTGGCATGTCTAAGCCTGCCAAGATATTAAGCAGAGTAGATTTTCCACATCCTGAGGGCCCTACAAAACACATGAACTCCCCTTCCCGTATCGAAAGATTTACGTTTTCGAGTGCTGTTACAAGATTTATGTTAGAAGTTTGTACCGCCTTAAATCGTTTCGTGACATTTTTAATTTCGAGTTTTGCCAATAGATAAGTACATTCCTAGAGACTTTGCTCAATTATATCTATCTATAATTTAATCTCATACGAAGTTGGGTGTGATTCTATTTAATAGTACGAGATAGGATATTCCGTATCACAACCCAATCCGACGGTAAGTTGTATACCGTCTAAATTCTCTATCTAAGAAGGTTTAATATCTCGTTTATTTTTGCGTCGGTTTTAAATGCCCGTGCATTTAGACTAACTTTTGAAGATCTATAACCCAGTGTTGATAGTCTTTCTATAACTTTTTGAACAGGTAGTGGGCTGGTTCTTAATTTAGAGGCAATTTCGTCTACTAGGAAATAAAAAGGAATATCATCATTCTCCTTAAGACAGGTACATAATAGTTTATTGATGTGGTCGAAATTTTTATTGCTACTACCTTCGAAGTTAATGTTTATCATTTTTTGGATAAAAGTTTTGTCAAATAGATTACTTATCCACAACTTCCCGCCTAGGCTATAAACACTTCCACATAAATCGCAATCTTCTGCTTTGCTACAATCTCTTATCATCTCTCTATTTCCACATTTAAAACAAAACCGTAGATAACCCAAATCATCATTGACCTTGTTCGCTAGTCGGTTACTTAGTTTAACCTTGACATATAATCTAATATAATGCATATAGCTATGGACAAATAGGGGGATTATACTCAAATCCAATCTTGCTGCCGTCAATGCAATTAGAGATATGATAAGTCGAACGGCCGTCTCATTAGCATGATAATTATTAATCGGTCTTCCATAATATTTACGCAAGCAAACGTCATGATATACTCCACATAAAACAGCTGTATCTGTTGCGGTCACGGAGATTAACCCAGAGTCAGCAACTGATCTCAATAGACAATCCACATATTTCGCGGGCGATCCAAACGGGTCCATGTCAACTACTCCAAATCTTTTTTCGTTTTTTGTTGGAGGTGTTATCAAAAACTTGCACACATCACTTACTGAAAAGTTGCATTTTCTTGTTACAAAATTTAATTCTGCAGCTTTTCTAGACAAACCTATTGCACGGGGATTTATGTCATTCATATAGACTTCCTCCATTTCTGGAACCTCAACTGCTACCCGTAATGCCCTTGCACCCATTCCACTGAAACAGTCTCCAAATGTTTTGTTGTTATTGCTTGTATCTTTTAGAAATGCTCTATAAGCGAATATGGATATGTCACGACTCAATCGGGCCGAAGGATTAAAGAAAGCCGGATCTTTTGGCGGAATCTTCTTGGTAAGAGACGAAGAAGGAATTAGTAACCTTGTGTCTCCCTCCACCGTTTCTATTATTCCTGGCTCTGGCACAGCAATAAAAAGGATTCTATTTTTGTTAAAGATATCATTTGATCAGTATTTTAAGCGTCTATTAAAGAAGACACTCTTGAGAGTCTACGACAGATACAAGGCTACTTTATTCGATATAATTGTTTGATAATGCATCTTTTAGGAGATCAGCCAAAATATTCGGTTTTATAATGTTAAGAATATCTGATCCCAAACCATATGTGATAGAGTAATATAACACAAACTTTGTCTCACAACCTAAATGGATTATCGTGTTAGTAATATTTCATTAGCCAAAGAAGGAAAAATTAAGATTGATTGGGCAGAAGCTCATATGCCCGTGCTGGTAGCATTAAGACAAAAATATGGGAAGATTAGGCCGCTTGAAGGTATTAGAGTTGCTGGTTGTTTGCATGTAACAAAAGAAACTGGAGTTCTAATAAGAACACTTAAGATGGCAGGAGCAGAGATATCATGGTGTGGGTGCAATCCACTGAGTACGCAGGATGATGTCGCGGCATCTTTGGTTAAAGATGAATCGGTATCAGTTTTTGCTAGCCGTGGTGTAGCAACAACAGAATA
>DATDNG010000595.1:0-5349 GCA_036518375.1 Nitrososphaeraceae archaeon
TTGGAAGAAAATACTCATAGGCTAATACTAACAGCACTAATACTTTACTGAATATTTCCGTCAATATTTTATAAATGCAATCCCATTAGTACTCCTGAAATGATTCTTTGACTACTGCAGCATCGGAAGCCAGCTATAAATGCTTTTGAATCATATCAAAAAATAAGGGATAAACAAAAACAAAGTTTGCTTCTTGAAAACAAGTAGATAAATTATGGAGAATGTAAATAGTGGCTCCTGTCATGGATGATACCTAAAGCTGCTTTATTAGGAAGGCATTAGAAAATCAAAAGCTAGTAAACACCATAAATAATATAATCAAGCAAAACATATGGACAACTAACCGATTATTATATGCTAAATAAGAGAGTACATTATTTCCTCACTTTTGCATTGTAGTTACATCATAAATAGCTGTACTTGCTTGTATTTTGTATGCTTTTCTAAAAGGCTTTGAATAATCAGTCATAAACCGTTTGTATAAATCATAACTAGATTTTATTAGTCTATAATAGTAGCCTACCTATAGATGCTATATAATAAGAAACATGAAAAAGTTATTGTCATGCCGTGAAGTTTGGTGTTATGAGGATTGCGATTATATTGTGGCAGGAGAGACCGAAGAAGAAGTTGTAAGAACTGCTGCAGAGCACGGTATCAAAGAGCATAGTAAGACAAAAAAGGATATGGTAAAGTCGATTGACAAACTTAAAGGATTCATTTATACTATAGATTGATAAGATGACCTCTATAGATTGCCAATAATAGATGCTGAAAACCAATCACATGAAAGCTATCCGAAAATAATGATAGAGCAGCTGGCAACGATCGAGAAGAATATCAACAACATATAGAATAATGACTATGATGCACAGCTTAGTCAACAGTTATTGAATTTGCTACTACTGTATTTACTATTTGTACTAACTCTTGATTTCCAATTGGCTTTTGAATATAATTAATCTTACCTATCTCCGGAAAGTGTTGACCTCTAAACTTCTCATAGTACGCCTCTGAAGCTGTTATGAAAATAATATGTACAGTTTTATCAATTTCTCTTATCTTTTTACAAAGCTCAAATCCATTTAGTAGAGGCATTTTGATATCAAGTAGAATTAAATCATAATAATTAGGTTTGAATTCTTGCAGAGCTTTGACTGAATCTGTATATGATATACATTCATACCCAGCATCTTGCAATATTATTTGATAAACCATACAAATATCAATCTCATCATCAACTACAAGTATTCTTTTCTTCTTCTTCTTTTTTTGATTATGCAGCAGCATTCCTTCTCCTTGTGTTTTTTGGTTCTGTAATAGATGCTGCATACTACTTTCATATTCTTCTCTTGCCAAAAGATTTAGTTTTGTTATAATTTCATCATAGTGTTTTGGATCAAAGGAACAAATGAATATCCCTTTAGATTCATTATAACAACCTCCGGGGTTCTTAGCACCAAGATCATTCATGTTCCTATACAAACCACCACCATTCTTACTTCTGTTAACTAAAACCGTCTATTTTACTTCTAATCAAAAATATGTTTGATTTGTAAGAACTGCTGCTGATACATACCTATGATACTGCTTGTGCTATAATATGATAAGTTAAGAACTAAGAAAGCAGTGACTTATCAATAGCCTTGCTGACTTTATGGACGAAACTCAATAACTATCTGGGAAATCAGGTACAATGTTTCTAATGCAGTAAAGATTATGACATCACTGTATACTTCATGTACATTTCAAACATAGATACTCTGAAGATCTGTGTCAAGTAATGAACCAATGACCATTACAGAAACACCTACAAAAACCATCCAATTACGCGATGATAATTCTCTTGGAGTGTTTGCAGATCGTCTTCAACACGAGCCATTGAAAAACTAATATGTATACTCAAAGTTATGAGCCATTGAATCTGTTGATGTTGTGTTAGAGATCTTATTGGACAGAACAGGCTATCTCAGTAAGTTAAATGTGGAATTGATATATATCTTATTATTACAAGATGTTTTATTAACGATCACAAACGTAATCTCAATTGGATTCTAGGGTTATATGTGTATAAAGCGGCACTGAAAAACATGCTAGCAAGAATTGGCACATAGAAAATGAGGCTGTTCCTTCCCACAAATAAATAAAATTATGCGAGAAATTAGTGCTAGCGAACATAATTCTTTTTTGTTTTTATCTTTTCTAAATTTTATCGCCTCGAGGTTTCAGCACAATTCTTTGCAGATTGCTATTAATTCATTTAGATAGAATCATCTCTTCACCCAGGACCAAAAAAGGTAGTTTAATCGTAATAAATAACTCTTTGGATTTTCAAATTAAATCAATTTTTGTGGCTAGATTTTCACTGGGAAATCCAGTTATAATATCAGTTCATAGCCTGTACCCTTGAATACTCCTCTAGAAGTTTCAAACTTCCCACTCTATATACGAACTAAACCATTCATCCATCCTAAAGCTTCCGACTTCGTAAAAAAGGTTCATAACACTACAAATTTATCTTGTTTAAATCGTGACCTTTCAAATATTCTTCTTCTTTGCCCTCTGTCCTAAAATCACCTTGGCAATCTCATATGATGTCTTGCTGACGGAAAAGACGGAATAATATGCTAAAACAACCTCATTGCCTTAACAAGGTGTTACGGAATTTTTATGCTTTCTCTACAAATCCTTCATGGTATTCATAATAATAGCGATTTGATTTTGGGTTTAATACAACTAGGTATAAGTATAAAGCATTGCCACGTCTATGATAACAATTAGTTATAACTGCGATCGAAATTTAACCTCAATTAACAATGTATTTCAGATATCCTAACAATAAGCACGAGCAAAGTACCAACCAAAATTTGCGCGTTGCAAGGAGAAACGCTTCAAGTCAACAGCAACATACAGATCATGAAAATCTCAGAACTAGCAAATGCAATAAAGAATTTTAGGAGAGCGAGAGAGACACAAGTCAATGATAATTCTTTGTGGATTTGCTGACAAGAGCAAGAATCTATAGAGGACAGCAACGTGAACTCCAAGGCCAACAGTAAGTATGATGGATATGATACTATTGCAATTAGTTTTCCTAAATCGTTTCTAATTGCAATATGCTACTTATTGATACTGTCATCGCCATTCTAATGAATTTTGATCTAACATGAGGTTAACTCTCTTACTGTTGGATAATAAATTTGATCGGTAGGAACGACTTCATTTTACTGATGCACTATCTTAATCTTATCTTCTCTGAATATGACATTCTTACAACTTTTCCTTCGATCTTTTGTATATCGTCTTCTAACCAACCAAAGATATTGCCACATATTTTACATCGTAGCCATGTGATTTTCATACTCTTCTTTTCATAGTCAAGTACATGGTGTGAACACCGCATCAAATCTAAATTACTGACTCTCATGGTATTATAATACCTTTATAACAAAGCTACGATGATTCATATGTAATCTAACTCTAATGAAGCGCCTTCTTTGGCCACCTATTCCAATAGCGAATCAATCACATTAGTTTATACTTTATTTGAAACACTCTGGGCCAAAGCGAGATAAAGATGCAAAATCCAAATAGGAAGTATACTATATGGTGATGTCATAGTAGATTTGAAATTAGATCCTAATCTTTTTCTAAGCCAAATGACGATAGTTATAGCAGCATTTCTATCTACTACTCTGATTATAACTCCTGCTTATGGCCAAGAGGATGCGCCTCCTACAGCTAACGCAGGTTCATCAGAAATGGTAAGCTCTGGAGAAAATGTCACCCTTGATGGAAGCAACAGTTGCGATCTCGATGGTGATAATCTGAATTATTACTGGTATCAGATTGGTGACCAAAATGTTAGTTTGTATGATAGTATTAGTACAGCTAATCCAACTTTTGTTGCTCCGAATGTTACAAACCCAACTATTCAAAGCTTTGAATTTATAGTAGACGATAACAAGATTAGTAGCTCGCCATCTTACGTACAGGTTAGAGTCAACCCGCCACAAGTTCAATCATTATCATCACCAGCTTCGTCAGGGACTTTGTCACTACAATCTTCACAATTAACACCAGCAGAAATAGTATTTATTCTAATCATCATAGGGGCAATGGCATGGACAATAACACAATATCGAAAAAGACGATATTTCAGGGAGACGGTCAAAAAGCAAACACTACATGATCAAAACTACAATTGTGCTATGTGCAAGAGTACGACCGGTGGAGTATGGGATTATGATCACATTGACGGAAACAGGTCGAATAATGGAATTGATAATTGTCAGGCATTGTGCCCTAAATGCCACGCAAAGAAAACTCGAGGATTGCTAAAGCCAAAGCAGAAACTCTACTCTTCACAATGGATAGTAATAGTCATGGCCGTTTTAATATTCCTTATAATAATCATGAAAATATTGGGATTGTATGTGCATATAAATCTGTCAATACAAAATCTATATTAATCAGGGCAGGCTAAAGTCCATATCAGTATATGACAACTGCTACAAAGACGCCAACTGATAGTGCTAATGATAATAACAATAGCACAGTTGCTACATACATCAGAAACATCCATAACATGAGCAAATCAACGGCAAAAGAATATCGTATAAGACTGGATAATTTTAAAGAGTTTATAACAATTGAATATGGTAGTCATTTAAGCATAAATGATTTAAATGCCAAACTAAAACAAGGCGAAGGGGATCCCTATGATATTCTAAACCGCTATGCTGCATATTTGAGAAATTGCAATATTACAAACCTCACGCTAAAGCAGCGGGTTGTAACAGTAAAGAACTTTCTTGAGTACTGCGATGTCGATTTAAGTCCAAGGAAGTTTAAAATAAAGGTCAAACTCCCTAAAATAGTTAGAAAAAACAAAGAAGCCATATCAAAAGAAGATATTATAGAAATTCTAAATGTATGTGACAACATCAGGTTAAGGACTTATGTGATGCTGCTTGCAGCAAGTGGAATGCGTGCTGTTGAAGCATTATCTATTCGCATTAAAGATCTGGACTTTGATTCGCACCCTACTAAGATCTTTGTAAGAGGAGAATACACCAAAACGAAAACAGATAGAAACGCGTTCCTAACAGAAGAAGTTGCTCAGCAGTTAAAGTCCTGGTTAGACTACAAATATAGAACCCGAAGAGTATGCCATAGAGACGAACAAAATGGAAAGTCAACAACAGAATACAGGACGCCCAACAAAAAAGATACTGACTTGGTATTTGCAGTTTACCAAGATAGCAAAACACCAAACCCTAAATTCATATATGATGATTTGGTTAAATCATTTGCAAAGACATTAGATCGCATGGGCAAAGGAACGCG
>DATDNG010000596.1:0-12652 GCA_036518375.1 Nitrososphaeraceae archaeon
ATTAGGGTTGAAAGATTTCTGACTGATGAGAAATATTTAATTGTCCAGCGCACTACGATCGATCGTGTAAATATCTGCAGAATGAGTTAACTAAAATATAGCAGGAATACGTATAGTACCAATGATACCAATAGCGCTCAATTGTCTATATATGTAATAATTTAGAATTTTGTGCCAATAGAAAGGGCAAACGAATTCTCATGTTATTTAAGGAACAGATTCTCCTGTAAAAGAGTGATTAATCAAATCCTAAATTCCTAACCCCAGGCCTCAATTCAGGGAATCATATAGATACCGCTTCATTTTTTGGTTTTCGTTGTGATTTAGCGCATCTTATTTTTCAGAATTTGTCATTTTATGCTTTTCAATACATCCTTATTTCCTTCCTTCTATCATCATAATCAACATTGCTCGAAAGAAAATATATTAAATATAGACCAAAAACATCTTAATATCATAGGTTCATCCCTTTACCAGAGACTCCAAGAATAACCTTTCATTACTTCTGATCTGTCAGCTTTGGGATACGATGAAGGATAATTGAAAAAAATTACTGCATACATTATATGTAATAAAGTGCATATCAATTTGTCAAATAGAAAAAGCATGGTTATCGATTTAGCTCTGACTCATTATATTTTCAAAGGAACGTTTTTGTTATGTCTTTTTTTTCTGGTTTTGATTGGAGCATGGATATACCTATTTGTTATATCGATTAGATCCTATTTCCAAACCCCCTCGATCTATGCTAAAAAATATGTCGCATCTGAAAGTATTAGTACATCAGAAAGTTCATATCCTTTTGTAAGCATTATCGTGCCTGCTAGAAATGAGCAAAATAACATAGAAAGATGTTTGCTGTCTCTGCTATCCCAAACTTATGCTAACTTTGAAGTAATTGTACTTGATGATAATTCAACAGACAAAACACTTAAAATAATCAAAAAGATCAGAAATGAAATAAGAATAGGCCCTCTAAAGGATAAATTCGAAATCATAACATTGTCTGAAAAACCGAAGGGTTGGGGTGGGAAAACATGGGCCTGTGAGCAGGGATATTTACGAAGCCGAGGAGACATACTCTTGTTTACCGATGCTGATACTTACTATAATAATAAAAGCTTCCTTTTTTTGGCTGTCTCTTATATGAAAAAGGAATGCCTAGATGTGCTAACTGGAAATCCTCATACTGAACTTCCAGATTTTTGGTCAAAGGTTTCTATGCCTTTGTGGAACCATTTCGCCATAATATCAGGAGCAGACACGGCCGCCGTGAATAATCCTAGATCAAATATGGCCTACCTAGTAGGGAGTTTTGTTATGATTTACAGATCAGTGTTGGAGAAAGTAGAAGGATTCAGTGAAATCCGCAATGCTATACATGAAGATGTCGCACTGGGAATGCATATCAAGAGAGCAGGATATAATATCAAAATTGTTAAGTTAGATGTCTTGGTATCAGCACTTTGGTCTAGGGATCTTCCAACGCTTTGGCATGGAATCGGGAGAACGCTCGCTCCCATGAGCCAATTTCTGATGATTACAAATTTTCTTGTTATATTTTTTATGGCTTTAATTCCGTTTCTTCTTTTGCCATACACTCTATCAATTGCTCTGGCAGAGCATTCATTCAATTTAATGTCATTGCTATTAAACGTCGCATGTTGTATTATAATAATAGTTGGAACAGCACTGAAAAACATCAAAAAGTATAAAATATCGCCTATATACTCTATGTTAATATTAATAGGCGCAGTGCTTATAGTGGCTGCTTATATTGTTAATATGACTTTATTACTGAGACCATCTAAAGCAAAATTACCCTCATGGAGAGGAAGAAAGCTAGCGTACAAAAGAAAAAAAAGAGCACCTGCATAAAAATACATACTAATAAGATGTGTTTGAAACTGGTTGCGGAATAATATTAGTGTGCTCTTGTCCGTCATGATAGTGTAAGCCGGAACAGTCCTTCATTTCCATATGGAAGGATTTAGTATTAACTCTTTCGTTACTAAATAGGATATCATTGCAGAAAGTCGTTACATTCGTATTCGCCTATGGCAAACACCAGGTTAGACATTAACATGATTGGCTGAAATATAGGATATTCAGTATTAGTACTTATCGTTTTAGTTTTAGTATCTTGTTATTTATTGGCATTACTAGTGATTCAACATACTTATCCATACCTACAAAGATAAAAGATACTCCAACTCCTAATAATATCCCCCCTATTACATCTGATGGGTAATGGCCACCAACATACACTCTGGACAGACATACAAGAGCTGCTTCTGCAGCTAAACTTAAAGATATTATCAGATTCTTGGTAGATCCCCTGAATAATGCAAGAGCAACAGCAGCACCAGCAGATACTATCAAGGCATGACCGGAAGGAAAAGTATATTCAGAATCTGCTGCAATCAAAAAGTCCGATTTGGGTATTGTTGGTCTTGGTCTTGCAACGATATTTTTTGCTAATAAACCCAACGGTACGAGAACAAGCATCGATATTGCAATCACTAATGCAGTCTTCTTGCCTTTTAAACCACCTAATACAAACAATAGTATAATCGCTATAGGCCAAAATGCTTCTCTTCCATATTTGGTCAACCAGATCATCATTTGATCAAGAGCTAGAGAATGTGAGTTGTTAACCTCTAAGAAAGCCGAAGAATCAGCTTTAATGATAGGAGAATTGCTATTAATCGTAACAAAATTTGCTTTTGGAGAAACCAATATAGCAATTAATGTAAATAAAGCAAGATTAATAACAGAAGCTACTAGGTATTTATTCAAAATTTCTTCGACCTAAACAATGATGACTTTAAAAGTTGTTTATAAATGATTTTGCTTGGTTACACTGTTATGTACACACCAATTTTTCAGCTCTGACATATGGAATGTATCAAGAAAAAGATGACGAGAGATGTCTTATACTAACTGGCCAATCCAGCATTTGCATGTATTAAATCGGTTGATTCAGTGTTTATTGCTAATAATAATGCCACTACCTAATGGCTTACCATCTTGAATAATTCTAAGTATGCAACCTATTCCATCGGCTGGTTCTCCATCTATGACATTTTGAGCTTGACCATCAACATCTCCTATAGGAAGGTACAAGCTATCATTAGAACCAATTATTATAGCACCACCATTATGCCGTGGACCCGGAATAGCCGGTAGGTTTAATGGAAGTGTTGGATTAACTAATTTACCATTCACAAGTACATATCTGTAAAGACGGTTTGCAACGAATAATAATTTGTTACTATGACTGCTCTGTTTTAGTTGAATTATTTATTTTTAGTTATTTTAACATCCTCTTAAAATAAAGTAATCTTTTGAGAAATCGTTCTAATATTGTTGTTGCCAATACTGCTTTAGGAGCTTTAGCTGAACAAATGACAAATTACCATAGTCAACATTATATATCTGAACAAACCTCCATCGGGTGTTGTTAGAGAAATCTCAATCTGATAATTGTGATAGAACTAAAAAGGAAATCCTATATGTGTTAGTAATAGCCTTGATGGTGCCACTAATACTGGCTGTGGCCTCGGTGTCTTCAATCCCAATGCATTCGTCATACGCCCAAAACAACACTTCTACTTTTGGTCAGGTAGCAAGCGTATATGTTAATGGTAAAAACTACCCAATTAAATACAGCATTACTACAGGCAAGCTTTTGGGAGTTGTTGAAGATAAAGATAAGACCACGCTAATAGCTGTGGTATCAACTCCATCTGATAAAGGAACCTTGAATATTGAAATTCCACGGAACCTACTAGATGATAAAGGCCAATCCAACGCGGATGCCAAATATACAGTACATATCGATGGTAAAGATGCAACTTTTAGAGAAACAAGTAATAACAAGGTTGCAAGGACCTTAGCAATCGACTTTAACAAGGATGCTCGGCTTATAGAAATTATAGGTACTCAGGTATCGCCGCAATAATAAATCTTAAGAGATCAAATGTGGTTCTCATATTGCATAACATTCAATAATATATATAGATCCCATGTAAATTATTTCAGCAGATCTAATTATCGCTTGTATAGCTAAAATCTTGGAGTTCAGCATTGTTAATGGCTGCGGAATTCTAGCATACCCGACTCAAGATAATTCTAGACATCTTAAACTACATAGAAGACTTTGATATTTATATATATCATAGCATGGCAAACCCAAGGACAGAAAGCACAGCTATGACTAAATATCGGTTCAAGAAAAGGAATTTATGCCCTGCACAGGGAAAATAAACTTTATAATACGAGAAATTGAACTAGCAGACTTACAAAAGGGCTTTTTTCAATCTCTTTCGAACTTGGCTGGGCTGGGTAGAATTATCGAAGACAATACAAGAGCAGAGAAAATTTTATCCCAAATAAAATCGTGTCCATTTCATAAAATTTTCGTCGCTGTGAAAGACGACGGCCAAATCATAGGCTCTACTACTTTATTGATCGAACAGAAGTTTATTCATGATGGAGGAAAAGTTGGTCATATTGAAGACGTTACTGTAAATAAGAATTATGAAGGAAAGGGTGTTGGTTCAACATTGGTGCGGAAGGCAATGGGTTTTGCTAAAGAAAACAATTGCTACAAAGTTATCCTTGTTTGTTCGGAGAAGAATATCCAATTTTACAAAGGAATTGGATTTAAGGAACATGAGATTTCAATGAGATATGATACAACGTGATTATCATATTAAATGATGTGAATGATGCAAATAGATTATCCTCTGTAGCGGGCGGCGAATGTATAGGAATCCTTCTCTTCTAAGTCTTTTTGAAACTGCTGTCTTATCAATTTGCCGTAGACCGACAAATCACGAGCTAGCATTATCAAACGCCTTGATAATGTCGCATTGATTATTTCACCTTTTGAATTGAAGTCTTGTTCTCCGTTGATTGAAACACCATACGGCAGGCTCCACCCGTAGCATTGTCTAACGGCTGTACGCATCTGATCCATGACAGTAAGGCCTTTCTCATGAGAGCTACAAACATAGCCAAATGTTTTCCCAGCAAACTCTTCCCAAAAGTAGTCGAGAAAATTCTTTACTGTTCCAGACATTGAACCATGATAATCAGGCGAGGCCAGTATAAAAGCGTCGGCCCATTTTACAGCATCAGAAGCAATTTGAATGCTGTTGTTGTCGACCGATTCATTAGTTTCCAGAGTTGGATTATACAAAGGTAATCTGGTCTCCCTCAAGTCCAAAATTTGTGTCTGAGCCCCGTATTTCTCCTTCGCAATTTGCAATAGAATTCTTAGTGTGTGAGTACTGTGTGAATTCTTACGCATGCTACCTGCCACTCCCAAAACCTTGGTCCTGCCTATTTGTTTATTACCTAAATCGGTTGATGACCTATTCACTTCTGTTTGCATTCAATTGTGCCCCTGATCATTTAAGAAGGAATTTAGAAAGTTCATAGACTAAAAGTTCTGACATAATGTCGACCTGCGCAAACAACGTTTGTGAACCAGTTAAATGAAATGTATAATTGTTGTCACTTATTCTCAAATATATAGATCCTTCAGTGGTCATTTTTCAATTTATGCGTTGTGCAAACTAAACTAATGTCAAAAGTCAAATGCAAAATATGAAACGTATCTCTGCATATAAAATGCATTTCTTCATTCTAATAGGAATGAACAAACATAAAAAACTATTCGTTTATTGTTTCTGTTTCAAGTAGCGCTGTATTTTTGACCAATATTATTATACCTGTTGAGTTGTGGTTTTTGCCATATCGTTACACTGGTGTTAAATGGTTATTATTACCATTGATTTATATTACCTCTGATATTCACTGATTAAAGAAATGGGCTCAAGAAACAACAACTCAAATGAAATTTATGATACGCTTAAGGAAAATCTTGTCAAAGTGGTAGATGAAATGGCAAAGATTCAACCACAGTTTTCCCAATCCATCTCTAACTTACAGATTGATTATATTCAGACTGCCAAGAATATTATTCAAAACACAATCTCTACTCAAAAGCAATTTATATCGAGATGGAATATTCCTGCAGACCAACCATACGCTGAGCAGATCGCTAAACAATCAAATGAGGTAACTAATAATACAATTAAGGCAGTGGGCATCAACAACCAGCTTGCAATCAATGCATTAGATGCAGCAAGAGAGAACCTTAAAATTTACAATCGTACAGTTGATGCTGTAACAGATTTTAACAGCAACATCGCAAAAGCATGGGAGTCATTTTTCTCGATACAACAGTATAACTTCAGTAAATAATTAATTTTTTGTTATTATTGATCGGATCCTTTTCAGACTTGAGTAGCTGTTTGGATGTATGCAAAAAATAGCCAGATTTAGAATAGTAGTTGTTGCAATGTATGCGATATTACCAGCAATACGACATTAGACACAATAGATAGTAGCAGGTTAAAAATTATACAAAGTTCTGTTCTTCCAGATCCTCTATTCTGGGGTACGTGAGATCATCTAAGCTAGAATGGGCTTCGTTATTTCTTCCTCCTTCAAACCGCACTCAATTAAATCGTCGTATTTCATATTCACGCCATGACGATCAAAACTGATTAACTTGCTGTATAGTAAATGGTAGTAATCTTACACATTTGTTATTATGATCATATGTGAGATGTTAATATGTTCATTCTTCTTCAGAAGTTATTGCAGTTTTATCTGCATATAAGAACATTCTTGCATAAGAAGCAATCATTTTGGCTACAGACGTCTTTCCGATGCCAAATGGCGCTCCAATTACAATATACCGTCTTTTTGGTTGGACAGTTCTGCAAGTATGCTATAGAACAACACAAGCAACAGCATAGGTATATATCAGCAGCAGTTATTACAAATCAAAAATAGTGGTTCCTGAAATAACAAAACCTAGTTTTCACGAAGGTTCAACTTTATCATATCTTGGAAAAGACTATCCTATTAGGATATTCAAAAATCAGCCAAAAAACAGTATAAGTTTTCTAGATCATCAATTTATAATTAGATTGCTACCCACATATTCTTCATCATCTGCCAAAGAACATTCAGATCTAATTACAAAGCTATACAATGGTTGGCTAATGAAGACAGCAGGTCCAATTTTTAAAAATAAAGTAGAAGAAATATCATCAAAACTTGGCATTAATAAACCCAAGGAAATAGGTATTAAAAAACTCAAAAAAAGGTGGGGCAGCCTTACTCCTTCTGGTACAATTAACCTAAATGTAAATCTGTTAAAGACACCTTCAGATATAATAGATTATATAATTTTACATGAACTATGTCATTTTAAAATTAAGGAACACTCACACTATTATTGGGATCTAGTCCATAAGCACATGCCCAATTATCAAGAGAAGATAGATTGGTTAAATGTAAATGGAGTTAGGTTGATTTATTAACCATCTAAAGAAAGTTATGAAAGTCTTCAAGCTTGGGCTTGGTTCTTAGAGCTTTCTTCCAATCCCTCCTTCTAGCTGGAGGGGATATCTATACGCTTCATCAGCTCGCATTTTATTATCTTCACAAGCCTTAATTATAACGGTATCAGTGACAGACCAGCTAACGTTGCGGTTTGTTTTTTCTGTTACTACATTAAGGACATTTCTTAATATTGGACTCAGCTCTGTCATTTGAAATTCTACTGTTCAAGATGAAATATAAACCTAGAAGAATTGGTATGCATTTCTTCTCTACTTGATAAAGCAGCAGGGCTTCAATTGATCTAGACTGGGGACTTCACATTGTCTAGGCAACGAAGTTAGCTCACAAATTTCTAACTGGTCGCTTCCCAGAGATAAAATGATAAGTTTCAAGCACACGTTGATAATTGTTATTGCTAATAATGGCTCTCCCAGGATAGTTGGGATTATTTTCATTGATGAAAGACAAAAACAAACAAAAAACTCTTGTGCATTAAGAGCTCTTTTTTACTGTATGGCCTAAAGGAACTTCTAATCGTGGATGGATACAGCCTGTTTATCACATGATATTAAAAACAAGCCTAAAGTCATAGCGATGCCATATAAATGCCATGATGTTTAATATCAAAAGGGCATCTCAATTAATATTCAAATGGATGAAAGAAGAAAAAGGGAGAGGAAAAATAATACAGTAGGAAGAACAACAACCAATGTCGAAAATTGAGGGTCGGGAGCTCGAGGAAAGTCAACGATTTCAATATTGATTATTATGTTGTATATCTGTTATTCACCGGCAGTTTGGTGGGTCGGGGTTTTCATAACTTTTTCACAGATTTTTTGATCTAATTATATTTAGTAGCGGTCATGCTGGTATGATGAATGTTATAAACGTTTCAAATACCATATACATAAATTGACAAAACCACCCTTATGTAATATTGGACAACATGACGCCAGCATAATTCCAGAAATTTTGCTAGAACATTGTTGTAAAAGATTTAGTTAGTTTACATTCACTCTTTGGCATAGCAAATAATGTTGCAGATATGATCACAATGGCAGATTCAGGAGGAAAACGAAAGGAAAAGGGGTTATTGCAGAAGAAGGCAAACCAAGAGCGCTTAGAAGATGTAATAAAAATACTTGAGAATATCAGTTACAACTATCCACAGATTCATAGGAGTACACGAAATAAAATAAATTTATTAGTTGGAACATTGAAAGACACACATCAAGTAAATTTATCTGTTCGAGCAGCAAATGCCATTAGCACCTTAGATGAGTTAACACGTAACAGACGGACCGAATCCTATATTAGGACAATTTTATGGCAGATTGTATCAAATCTTGAATGCGTAAGAGAACGATGATATGGTTATACAAGAAAATGATGTTTTTATATCGACAGCTAGACTTTAGCTTCTAGATCGGACCCGAAAATGCAGTCGTCATTAGTGGAGATATTCGTGGATACGATATACAATCCATATACATAGAATTATACAGAGCTTGTAAATGTGATACATTTAACTACTAATATGCATCTAGACAGAACCCTGATGAAAAAATTTCAGTTCATTGTTGACAGGAATCACCATGCGAGCAGCTTCAAAGATAGTGAGAAACACAAATGACCTGTAAAGGTATATGTATACGTCACAAGGCGCAAAAGCCTACCCGTATTGGTCGGTATGCCATTGGTCAGAAGCGCTGCCAGATTTGCGAGATATTTATAAAATGGGATGGATTATGGTGTCCATGCTGTGGATACAAGTTACGGACAAGACCACGTAACATAAAATTTAAGTCACAGCTGAGAGAGCATAAAAATGAGCAAATACTATCCAGTATACTCATTTAGAGTATCTGTTCAATAAACTTCCATGAGTATCGTCATGATCTTAACATTAATTAACCAAAAGCAGGTTGTCTGGGGTAAATCCGGTGGTCTTTTTGTATTCAATGTCCTACCTGGGACGACCCACAAGCAAAAGAAGGAATAACTCCACATAATAATTGCTTTTCAACAATTAGAAAAAACAGCACAACAAGAAAACAGGACACTAAGTATTAGATGAAGAAAAGAACAACAGAAAAGGATAATCTTCTGCCATTGCTCCTTTTCGATGGTGTCCACTAGAAATACTGTAAGAAGTTTGGATCAAAATATGTGGACTGTTTAAATAAAACACTGTCAGCTGAAAATGCGACAGCAGAACCATTAAAATCAAGAACGCGGGGAGTAAAATACAGACTAGCAAATTGAATCTGTAAACTATTATTGCCAAAAATAGAATGGAGTCGTTTTATGAAAAATAAAAGCCTGTATTGGTTGGCTTATCCTGAACATTAAATTAAAGGTAGATGCTGAGGACTATCCTACTTGGTAAAAGACCTTCTTCCATTCGTAATCGAACACGAGTATTGAATTAACCTATTTCCTCTTCAGCACAAATAAAAAATTAGAATATTTCTTCATCCTTTCTTATTCCTCCTAGCCCTGTCTTGATACCAGTAGCACATTCTATACAAACACTAGCTGAGAATGGAAAGCTTTTCATACAATTTTTGCAAGTGGGCCTACCACACTTAGGACATGGCTTTGTAAATGCTTCTATGTTGCATAGGTAACAAAAACTCAAAAAGACCACTGTTGAATATACGTTTCTTCCATAAAAGCTTATTTGTATCCGAACTCATCTGGAAAGTAATTTGATAGATCGCTCTAGATTCTCTTACTTGCTTACCTATAGCTTAGATCATGTCTAAATCGAGCTAGTGAGATTTGATGAGCTACTGATGATAATCAATGGATGGATGAGTTCATACAAGAGGCGATCAGACGATGCAGGCGGTATTTATGTATAATATATAATTGTCATTACTTTAACCATTACCCAATCTTTATTCTTTGGAATTGATGACCAATGTATATTTTGCTCAACTTTTTGTTTTTGGGATCTCTCCAGTAAGCATAGTAATAAGACCATGTTCTAATTCACACATCTCCTTTCCGCATTTGATGTATTCCTTTCTTATTGTTGCATTCCTTGGTATTGATTTGGCTCAATTAGCACAAGCAGGTTGTCTTGATTTAATTTTGTTTAGGAACCTAGTTGCTCTCGGCGTTGCAAGTAACTTTAATGAAGTACGTTTATTTCCAAAATACTGCTTAATCAACGATTTTAGAAATATTTCGGCAACTAGTATACCTATGCTTCGAAATAAATATGAACACCAAGGGTTCTATAATGAATTGGTTCAACTAACTGCAACCTAAAGCCATGCATCATCAATATTATTATTACCTATCTCAATTAATGTTTCGTCTACTACTACAAAAGCAGTTATTCTGGCCTTACTTCTTTTTGTTTGGGAAAACATCCTTTGGATTGAATTCCTGTATCCAATACCATATGGCAATATGGTTACTACGATCTATAAACGCTGCTAATGTCTTCGATGTACTTCTAAGACCCAATCCAAGGAAATACAAGTACAATGCATATCTAATAATAATGAATGGTCTAGTCCTGTTACGTTCAAACATTACAACACTATAGCATTAAACTGATTGATTTAGCAATTACCCTTGCTTAACAGGGTCATACAAGACATCAGTTTCTAAAAAAACTATTCAATGCAGGACGACTTGAGTTACCTACACTTTATCCTACAGAAAAGCAGGATTTGATTGTGGTAGCATAATCAAGTGGATCGATAAGAAAAACCTAGTTGCTCCTATGATGCATACTATAGCAACTAACATAATTTCGTATAATTTCGATGAGCTTTAGCAAGAGGTTAAACAACCTAATAGAGTTGACGAACTTATGTTACCCAGTCTAGATACCTAAAATATTGTTGTTAGTTTTATCCGGAGCACATATTCATTTGTTTTTTGTAAGAAGGTGTTTTCTCGAGCGTCTGAATTGTTCATCTATTATTTATTAATAATGTTAACGATGATTTGTAGTAGTCAATTTGTCCATAGAAGATACGGTTCGACAGTTATAGTATTACTTGCAAGTTATGTAAATACAATTTCAAAGTCTAGGTGAGATGCAGAGGCATGTGGTAACAGAACACTTCCAAAAGGGAGACATCCCTCCACAAAAGAAGGAGTAGAAATCAATCTAACTATTAATTGGGAAGCATTAAACATCAAAAAATACAAGGCTCAAAATCGCAGTACTATATTAGACGTCATATGCACATTAAACACATATTCGGCGATATAATCTGACCTTTGTTTCACTGTGTATAGTTAATAATACGATTTTTATAATTATGAATAACAATATGCATAGTGTATTTGCTATCGTTATGAAACTAAAGATAGAATCGTATCTATTATAAAATATAAAATATGACATTTTCACATTAACAGAGAGGGAAAAATTGTAGTAGCTGTGGTTCATAATCTACCATTGTTAATCCCTCTCTTTTAACGAACCTACTGATAGAGGCTATGGACTCAACGTGCTTTTACATTGGAAGACTCGGTATTAATATTGTTGTGGGCGATATTGCCATTATCTTTAGTTGTTACAATTCTGTGGCATACTAAATTCGATTACAGTTCTCCACTACCGATTAATGTTGGTAACATTTTCAGCCAATATAGTGTATGTTAGACAAACCGCTGCTACCTGCATACTTACACCAAATAATTCGATAAAATAAGAAAATTATCATTCTGAATTTCATTAGTAACAGAATAACCATACCCACAATAAGGGCAATAATCTAAGCGCATCTCAGTAGGATAATTAGCCTCATCTAATGGAATACTGTTCAAATCGGTTAAGGATGCCGGACTAAAAACATAATGATCTTGATTGTTATTGTTGATTCCGTCATTTTGTCTAGGTTTTTCTTCTTGTCCAAAATATAAAACTATTTTCTTGTTAAAAAGACCTCTTCCTAGCGTAGTACAATCATTTGAATCGATCTCTATTGGATGCATTCTTGTATCCATACCACAATGTATACAATATTTATAATATCTCAACTCTGATGGAAGGTTTGATTCAACATGAACATTGTGAAGATAGATTACTGCCTGCCCTCTATGATCGTGATCAATGAAATTCATTTTACTTAATCTGCGCATAGAATCGCAGCAGTAGTAGATCATATTGCTATAATGATTATATTTAGTAAATATTTATGTTTTTAGATACAATATAATGTCTTTTGGACCTACCAACGTTGTACGTTTT
>DATDNG010000597.1:0-3555 GCA_036518375.1 Nitrososphaeraceae archaeon
AATGCTTTGTTGCATAATTCAGAAAAATCGTTATAAGATGACGACTTTAGCAATTCTCAAGAATGGAGCAAATACAATTTACTCTCTTTTGAATGAAGATTTCAAATTTGTTGACTAATATCAGATTCATGCAACAATGCAAAAGAAAATATTGTTTGGTAAAAACGTTACTCTGTTGGTAAGAGATATTGTAGAAGGTGTAAAGTTTACTTTTATCATGAGTAATGCCGAGATTAACATGTCCAGTAGGCGTTGATTATCATTACACTGCATTCTGCTGAAAATACAAAAGCGGCTAGGGTGATCTTGCAAAAATAGCTAGAGTAGATTATGACATAGCAATAACTATCTTTAAACTTGAAAGTGGAGGCCTAAGAGCATTATCCGGTATAAACAAGCTTGCTAGCAAAGCATCACAACAACAATCTCGAACTAAACTCTAAAGGTATGACCTTACCATAGAAGCTTGATTTGGAATATAGTAGACTGAAAAATTGTGTTTGGAACACAACAGGTAGTATTGGGACATATCATCCTAAGTTTCATAAACGTTCCAGTCAAACGTCTTACCTGTCCCTGACGTCTGTTTTAAGGTAAGTTTCCATCCAATATCCGATAGGTAAAGTGGGATGTATACTAGGGGATAAGTTTGTGCACCTGTATACTTGCTAACATAGTATTGAACGTAAGCGCTTCCAGCAGCAGTCTTGACAAGAACATAGACCCTAAGTTCAACCCTATCGCCTGATTTCATATTACTTAAATCAACATAGCCGGAGAACCACCTGTTGCTCGTAGGATTATAGAGTGTGTGCTCAACACCAACAGTTGCAAGCTGAGTGCCCCTACTCGAATGCGTTGTTGGCAATTGATACAAACTTCAATTTTGAGATGTCTATTATTATTGTTGTTATCTGCATTGTTGCATAACTCACCGTTCGGTTGATATGGTTTGACCTTATAGGTAGGCGTATTCATCTAGTCTTTCGTTCTGGGTGCCAAAGCTGATGGTCTTTGACAAAAATAAGGAATCCCTTGAAGATAAAGCCGGAGTTTCTATGTGTTAGTATTTGCTGGCACATGTATCGACAAATATAGATGCAAAACTAGGAATCAAATTTGGCATGTACTTTGCTATGTCTTACCTGAGTAACTTAGTTATTACAAGATTGTTGAAGATGCTACTGATACTACAACTGAGATGCAAACAAAAATGATTGGATAATAACCGTCAATCATGACATATTCTATACAAGAAGCAGCCATAGACTATTGAAAAAGACAATTTCAATAAGCTACAGGTAAAGTTGACAATGTCAATGATACTTATTATGGGCATTGAGTCAGGTGTAGTAGCAAACCGTCAAAGCAAATAATGCAACATATGCATATAAGGTCAATAATAACAAGATGGCAAAAAAAAGTACATCTAAAGCAAGAGCAAGAACAATAAAGAATGTTTCCACATCTTCAAGACGAAAAGAAAAAAGACTTACATCTGCTCAGAAACTTATCTTGCACTTAAATGAAGCTTTAGCTATAGAAAATGCAGCAGTACAAAGGTTGCAATCACGAATAAAACAAACAAAAATGTGAAACAACGACTTCAAACACATTTAGAAGAGACAAAAAGACAGCAGGATAGATTAAAGCAGTTGATTTCAGATCTTGCTAATGGTCAAAAAAATGCTCCTACTAAGGATAAAGCACTATTGCCGATTCCTTCTCCTCCTAAATCATTAACAGACATATTCAGAAGAATGATGACTTCTGCAGAGTACGAGCTGAAAGCAGCTAAAGAGGATGCAATAGTAGAGAATGCTGAGATTATACTCTATGATATGCTTACGCATTTAGCAGAGAGAATGAACGCAGCTGATGCAATAGCTATTCTATCAGAAACCTTATCAGAAGAAAGAGCCATGGCTGACTGGATTAAGACAAATACGCCGGATATGGTTGCACAAGTTTGGCCTGAAATTGAAGATTCTATTCTCACGGTAGAAGGAGAATAATAATAACCTGTGCTACATAAGTTATTCTGTAGAAGAAGGAGAATAATAATAATCTCTCATTATGCTGCAATAATTGCGTAGTCATAGAATACGATTACTGCATGCATGATCCGCTACCACCACTAACAGATAATTTAGCACCTTGGGAAGGCATCCCTGAAAATTCACTGCATACGTCTTTACAGTAATCTCCTCATTGCGTTATGACTTGTACTAGGTTGTTTATGATAATGCATCTGGATATTCTTTGAGAATTCTTCTTCTGGCTTCTTCTCGTTCTTCAATGTCTTTTTTGCTGCTGCTATTACATGGATACATATGAGTAAATCATAGTTATGGAAATGAAGAAATTGGCAAGTAAAGTCAAAAGAGTTGTCAAGGAAAAGGAAAGAAGAAAAGGTGAAGTCTAAACCTATTTTGACAGATTATGGTCAAGATTCATTTCTTATGTTGCACTACCAGCTAAATATTCTAACTATTTTTCACACAGTATAAAGCCATTTTAGCTAGGGTCATTAGGACATCCCTTCGCTCCTGGTGGTTGATTTGGGTTAATACATGTGTAATCGCCATTGCATCCTTCAGAGTTGCAAGAGTTGCTTGTTGCAGTAGAGCACTAGTTATACGGAATTATGTTAGTTGGTATAGTTAGATTGAAACAGACAGCAATGCCTTAATTATCGAAGTGCATATTTAAAATTGGCACTAGAACGATGAAGATGCAAAATCATTATGAGGAATTATAGCGGCCCTTCGAGCAGATTTGTTGCTACCAATCCCAAAAACGGCAGTGAGAGAATTGTAGTTGATAGAGAAGATGCCAAACATATTGAGGTTTTTATGAATGGTAGCTGGAGACACATCCAAGAAAAATGTCGAGAATATATAAACAAGGATTGCAGAAAGAAGACTGACGTCAACTGGTAAGTCAAAATTTACGTTATGGAGTGTCTATAGACTGTTTGCATCGTTGTTCGTCATGTACTGTCCTTGTGTGCATGACTGATATGATCTTCTAGTTCTTCTTTGTTACGAGCTGTTAATCCACATACTTCGCAAGTTGACCGTCCTACTGTATATATCATTTTGAGCTAAATAATGTGTGGCTTGTTATTATTATTATTTTTCCATGCGTATGTATGTATACACACATATGCATAAACTGATTTAACTCAACCGCTGCTTTTCTTTCATTCCTTTCAATTTAGTTTTTAATATGAGCACTGATATCGCCGCATCTCTGCTGCTGTAATAATATCAAGGCCATAAACAAAATGATTGGACAGAATCCTGAATCAGCTACTAATGCGATTGTCAAGGAACCAGACATGGGGTTTCTCTATATTTTTTCTTGTATGATAAATGCCTATCCTCTGTTATATAAAATGGAATCAATAACTAGATATCCACTAAAAGAATTTTCGTACGATAATTTAGATCTGCTTGCTAATCAACATGATGCATGCCAAAAAATTATCGAAATGTTAGATGAGATGTTTAATTTGGTTTCGACAGATTTGAAATGAACCTTTTCCTCTAT
>DATDNG010000598.1:0-9785 GCA_036518375.1 Nitrososphaeraceae archaeon
TACTGATGGCAGAAACAAGTTACTGTAAAGAAAACTATTCATCGAAACAAACACCTTGAATTTTATAATCACAAAGCAATTGTCGACCTTGATATACACCGTTTATACACGATAGTAATGCGTAGTTACTATTCAAATTAAAGAAAATGCTTGAACTGAACCATAAACATGTGTTCAGTAGTGCGGTCAAATTTAAGTATGCAATATTTTTGGCGAAATTTAAATATTAATGGTACGATCTCTGATACTTGTTGACAAAATTTACCTTTTCGAAATTGTTTTTAGCTGGTGTTATTGCTTTATTTGGATCTATGGTTTTTGATGTATTTAATCGTGCTAGAGGAGTGTTTGGATCCAATGTATATACGTTAATACCCATAATCCTTGTTGCTGCAGGACTAGGATTAGTTGGTTATGATTTCTGGAGACGTATGCATTGATTTTTCTCTAATTCATCTACTACTGCTGTTGATTGTAAAATCTCTCCTATACAAGTTGATAATATGCATGATAGACGTTCAGGATATCTTATTGTTACATTTTCTTCTTTAGTATCAATAACAACTTTCTTACCCCCAGAAATCCTAGTACCTTTGATATAATGCTATCGCCTCTGCCTTTTGAAATTGATTGAGCTATTACTGCAAATAATATTCCTATTCCAGTCATAGATGATGTTAGCCATATAACATAATGATTTCCAAATGTCACTCTACCAGAAGATGACGATGTTATCTCTGAAAGAATATGAAAGGCAATAGTGAATAATCCTTGGCCAGTTCCGATCCATAACGAAAATTTTGCAATGTTGACCCTGTTTGCAGCAAATAGTGCTGCTCCTATCAGTACAGTAATTCCTCCAAGTTGGCTGAGGACAGCTAGAATTCGGAATGGAACTAGAAAAAAAATCCAAAATTGTTGAGAAGTATGTAAAATAATCTCCTCTGTAATCAGACTATAAATTTCCAAGCTTGCCTTGTACCCTGAAAGCAAAAGAAGTACTCCTGAAACAAACGCGATTCCTGCTGCTAGTCTATTCCTCGTGACATGATATCGCAGAGTGTGGACTCTATCATAGATTGCTCTGTCTTCTACTGCATATTCAGGCATAAACTTGAAAATAGTAACAAGGCTTTTCATTTTTGCGTAAGAATATTTCGAGCGCGCTTCGTAGGCTGTAATTGTTAATCTAATCCCTCTTCTGCTTACTGATTCGGCAAGTGATTTTGGGATAAAGTATTTTTTTAAAAAAATAATGCCTCCTCCTATAACCATATAATCTGAATGGATTTTTCTAAGAAAACCAAGGTTTTTTCCGTCAATAGAATATACTGCTTTGTCAATTAGGTCTGGCCAGTTTGAGAAGGGATCGTCATTATTTTTAGCAGTCAGAGAGTAATAAGAAATGGTTTACCGAATTATTACTGTTATGCTTATTAATTTTGCATGTTCTCTGAATGTGTTTTTTGTTATAATACTTACTATCTATACATTCTTTCAGAAATTTCATCGAGATAGTAGTACCAATAAATTTTACATAAATTAAAACAACGGGGTCCTGATTTTTCTCAAGACATCGCTGATCAACATTAAAAGACAGCAACGATGACTGTTTATGTTGTCGATCATGCAATCAAGAAGATCAGCTGATCAAGACACCATACTATTAGCCACAAAAAATTACATTTCATTCTGAGCATTACAGCTTCTCCATTTTTTGATCATAGCCCTGAAGGCAGCACAACTTCTCCACAATGCTTTCTGCCTTTTGACGTCATAATGACTTTCTTGTTCGCGAGCTGGTGTAAATATCCTAGCTCGTTTTCGAAACAGAATATCACAAATGGCGCCCACTCGTTATAATGTATATTCATTTGAATCATGATATCATATTAACTATTGTTCCATTCTCAGGATATAAAAACAGCTTCGCTGCGTTACTATCATGTCGATTATCAATAGTAGAAGTAGCAGTTAGGACGTCAAACATCTTGATAATTGATCCTGCTTTAGCCTCAAATGACTGATTGCCAATACGTCCTAATCCCCAGTTATCTTCAATAAATCGAATTATAGAAGATTGGTCTATTATTGAATGGTCAACGTAGTTTACTTTAGCGTATGGCGAGATTACTAACATAGGTAGGCGAGGTCCATATCCACAGCGATCTTGATATGCGCCTGCAGGGGCATGTCCGCACAGGCCAGTCTTTCCTAACAACGCATCATTCTTTGGATCGTTAGATTGGCTGACTATTGGAGGCATTACATGATCATACCATCCATCTGAGTCATCATAAGCAATAATTATTGCAGTACTATTCCAATCACGTAATTTTTGTATGCGATTTATTGTTTCTACTATAAAATTCTGTTCACCCAAAGGATCAGAATATCCAGCATGTCCATCTTGAAATGCAGGAGCCTTAAGAAAGCTAACAGAAGGCAAATTGTCATTGCTATTACCTGACTCTGCAGCATCCCAAAAATCAGACAAGTCATATTGGTGATTTGCTTGGTCAGTATGACCAATGCTAACTACTGATTTTGGAGGCAAGTGATTTGGATTTGCAGTTGTTTTGTAGTACTGAAATGGTTCGTGATGTGGCAGGTAATCTACTACTAGACTGCCATTGTGATTTTTATGTGCAGATCCACAAATTGGATCTCCATCTGCTGTTCTACTAGTAGGTTTGAATCCTCCTGCAAACCAGCCCCAAGTAATATTTTTACGATTCAAGAGGTCTCCTATATTAGTACCTTGGAAGGAAGCTTTAGGAAATGATTTCGTATTAGGATTGAAGCATTTGTCATATGCTGGGTTTGCATCAGATATTAGAGTACCATTGTATACAAACCATGAAGTAGTTGATCCATGAGTTATGTTCAGATATGGTGGTGTGGCACCGTGAGTCTGTCCAGAGACGAGGTTAATAGCACCTGGCGTTGATGAGCCGAATGTAGATCCAAAAAAGTTATCACTCATTGCAAAGTTCTGGGCATAATTCCACAATGCGGTAACTGTGTTGCCATCAAAGTAGCCCATTGTTATAGAAGGATTGCAATTCTTAGAAACCAGATTGGTCTGCACAAATTTATTCATCAAACCTCCGTTGTATGCCTCCTGTAATCTAGTATACGAGTGATCATTATCGCATGTTGATGCACTAGATCGTGGTATCCTAAACGGATTTACAAGGTTAGGATTATTATTTAACAAATCTGCTGAGAGACCATTCACCGAAGGCGTACTGGGTTTAGGTGCAAATAATGGTTCACCCGATCCGCTATTATTATTAGCTGCTATTGGGTATGTTGCAAAATAATGATCAAACGAAACATTCTCTTGGAAAATAACTACAAGATGCTTGATTGGAGTAGTGGTGGTACTAGTGATACCTTGGGCAGTTGCAGTGATATTGGTTTGAAAAGGATATACTGTAGCGAATAGTATTAGTATTAGTAGCAGAAGTGCAACACTTGCGGGAAACTTCCTTATTGAGATCACAGTAAGAATAACCAACAGAGAGGAATTATTTAACGATTCATCGAATTCAATGAGAGATTGACAATACAATAGTACACTAGTTAGAATGAAGAGCAAGATAATATATTATCCATTCACAGGCAAAAGAGAAGAAAGTAAGCTTCACCAAAAAAAGCGTATGAGATGCATGAATATGGGTGCTGCTAGTTCTATAAGATTTACCGAATGACAAAATAATAATAGTAATAACTTTCTATCAGGTCATTTCTATTGAATAGACTTTTGAGAGTAGGAGTCATTCTTACTTGGCTCTTAGTGCAGTTATTAAAGCCTTAAGAATGGATCCTGATGAGTATGCCGTTATTTACAATTGCAAATACGACAACAATGGGATCGTCACTGGTCAACAGGCAGGTCATCTAACTTATGAATTTTTTATTACGATCCTGATAATTGATGTCATTAGAATGTCTATATTATCGCTTGTCATCCAGATATACATTATGAAAAGTATAATCAAGATAAAACCATGACAATAAGATTACAACAATATTTATGTATATTATACAGGCCGGATGTTCCTTTTTTGTGGTAGGAATTACTGCTCCTATTCTGTTGCTATCAGATTATAATCTACTGGTACCAATTATGACGATAGACTAGAAATGCTCAACAGTCTCTGCAGATCGATAATTGGGTATTACCTTGTAATTTGGGTTGTTGTCTAAAGTATACTCAGACCTGCGTGTGCTATCAACTAGGGTATCAGCAAATTATCATTTGCGGCGCATCTACCACCCTTCCATATTTCAAATCGATTAGTCTAGCCAGCTTTCTTGCTGAGCTTTTACAGCGATATTTGCAGCCGGCTGAAGCACTACCGCTCCAACCATTTGACATCATATCGAAGTTACCTAAAACTATGAGCTTTTCTTTTGATCTAGATATGGCCACGTTCAGATCTTGTAGCGTTCCAGCTGCGCCCACATTTCGTTCTGGGTTGTTTCTAGTCAAAGAGAAAAGAACAATGTCAGCTTGAGTTCCTAACGCACCAGTTGTAGTGGTTACTTTAATATTGCTATAACCCATTCTTTGCAAATATCTCATTATCGTTAGTTTTTGAGCTTTGAACCTTGTGATAATGGCAATTGATTTACTACGTGTTATGCGAATTAAATGACTGCAAATCTTTGCACATGCTTTTGCTTCCATATTATTTGCCCATGATGATGGTCCAATAGGCTGCTCTTCACCATTGATATCAACCCAAGTGGTGACTTCGTCAGGTTGAATAATTTCGCGATATTCTATATCCGGAGAGCATTCTAATACTAGCCTCCTTGAGCTTATTTCTGGAGCAGATCTCAATCCATCGTATCCGGCGAATTCGTTAACTAGCCCAGATAGTCTATCTGGGAGACGATGAGAAATACGCAATGTATCACAGGTCGATTTCTTTATCACCCATTCAATTGCACTGTAATCCACGCGCATTGGGCTAATAGGCCTTGATTGCTTTGGATCGCCAACAACCGTGGCAACGGTGCCACATTTTGATATCATCTCTATGAGGTCATTGATTTTAGAAGGTATTTGTGTAGCTCCCTCTCCACAGTCCCTTTTGTATTCTTCCACAAGGGACTTGTTGACACCAAACCAAAAAGGCCACAGTAAATGTTCTAACCTTTCAACACCTGCTTCGTCTATAATCATATTGTCAAAGCTCAAAGTGGGTAATTTCTTGAGCGATAAGTTTGTAGATATTATAATCCTCTTCTCTTTGATCTCATTGGCAGATCTACTGAATGGTATAGGTATTGATGGGTCTACTCCTGTTGGGTTGCCAGTTCTAAGACACAGGCTCTTTGCTACTTTTGAGCCCAGAATGTCACAGAGTTCCAGACAAAACTCGTTGGCAGCAGCGTTAGTATAGGCTACAAGCAAAACTTTTTTGGCGAGAGTTTCAGCTATCATCTTTACAGCTAATGCACTTCCAACTGTTGTCTTGCCGCAACCAGGCGGACCTACCACAGCTGCTATATCTTTATTGCTTGCACGCCAATTTAGCACCCTAAGCTGCTCTGTATCAAAACCCAGATTCATTATTCTAAACACCTGAAAAAAATTCTGGGGGTAGCATCATATCTGCAGCAAGTCTATGGAATCTATGCATTGGCTCGAGCACTCTACGTGTAAGATTGATTTCATCTGGGATAATTATGATTGGAAGGTTCCAGAGTTGTGTCTTGGCACGTTCAGCGATTGTATTTCCATCAAGATCTACAATCAATTTTGTATCATCTACTTCTCTTACAAATCCTTTTTCGTTTACACAGGCTAGAAGGGGAATCCCATTGTTTTCTTTACCAATTATTCTGACTATTTTACGTGGTTCGAGTAGGGTTAGTGTGGCGTCCTCGTTGTAATATTTTTTTACAAGAGTAACTGAATTAGCATTAATTGAGTGTATCCTGTATCCAGAATTTATTACGCCTGTTTTTTCAAGCTCTTGCAGTGCGTTGACTTCTCCTAATCTATCAATTATTGTATTAATTACAAACTTATGTTTGTGAGTTTCAGCACGTTCATCTAAAACAAGGTATCTTCTTCTTAATAATAGCCGTCTGATATTGGCATAATCAGCAGGTAAATTTCCCTGAAGTGCCTGCTTTGAATCCTCACGGTAAAAACGACAATCAAAACGAGATTCCCCATCTCTATCACAAACTGGACAGAATGGTGGCTTTTGTGCCTGTGGTCGTCCACCACAGAGAATTTCATGAGCAAATTTTCTATCTTTCTTTACCTTGCTAATCCACTCTTCGCTCACTGGAAGACGTGGAAAATAAGCTCCTTCATAATATATTACTGAACCAAACGAACATCTACCCCAGTTGTTCTCATCGCCAGTATAACGATAGTTAGCCAAGAGAAAGTTTGCAATTAGCTGCCAACGATCCATCCCGGTACCGGAGGCTCTGTTTAAATCATTTGTTTTCCATTCTATAAGGCCATACCTGTCATCTTTAAATTCAAAAATAGCATCAATCCTGCCTTCTTGTACCTCTGCTACGTTGGTGATGGTGATCTCTGTCACTGCTCGCTTAGGTTGTGGGTATTTTTTCATTACACGCTTGGCAAGACCGATCAAAAGACCATGGAAACGATCCTGTACCTCGAAATCAAATGTCTCTAAAAGAGGAGTTTTTCCCTCCATTCTGACTCTTTCTTTTGAATTGGCTATTGCCTTTAGTACAATAGCTTCTGAATCTTTATCTATCGATTTTGCAATCTGTTCAAAATCATTTTGCGTCTTCCCTTGCTGCCAATTGTCCAAAATTGTAGTCGGTGAAGCCAAGCTGATTGCATCGTGAACAGTATTAGCAATTACGTAATCTCTTTCTCCTCCAACTACACCAAAAGGGTAACTCATTTTGAACAAATAAGGACAAACACAGCTGGTAGCGATTTCTTTAGATTGCACCAGATGTGTCTTTTGTGCATGGGAAATAGTTTTGTATAAATCTCTGACAATGAGGTCACCCAATCAATAACAAATCTCCTTTACAATTATTGAGGACAACGAATTGGTAAATGCTTCTTTTGGACTGGGCGACAAGTAATTGACTGACGATTGTTTTAATGTCTTCATGAGTTCATCGAGGCTGTTTGGACAGAGTTGACACTTTAATTGTCCAATCATGTTGTTCAACAATATAACCTAAAGCTTGCTTATTAATGTTGTGCAACTTGATCAATAAATGTGGACTCTACCTACCTGTATAGCCTCCAGTAGTTTGCGAGCACATAAACAATCTAAGGTGGTTACACGGCCTCCATTTTGACTATATTCACAAAATAGAGATGTCGTGGATATGGCCGGTATTCTAATGAACTTAGTGTCCCTTAGTAAATCGGGCTGCTTGTCTCCTCTCTCGGATATCTTTCAGTCATTCTGCTAGCCATCTACATAACCCTCCGTGAGTCCGTCTAAGGGCAATCCCATCGTTGGTACGATGCGGTAAAGCCATTCCTGATTTCAAACGTGTTTTTTCAGATAAAGTCAATAAATACGTATAATCTGCTGCCTCTGCAATCACCAGTTGAAAAATAGAAACACCTCGTTAACGAAATGCTAAATTAAGGTACGGTGACTGGTTAGTTATCTATATTAATATCCTTGACAAGTCTTATTCAATCTAGATTCATGTTCAATAACGGAATTAAAGGGCTCATGAGATCTCATCCGATGTATATTTCATTGATGGTATTGATTATAGCAACAGCAGGGGCTTTTATACAGATAGAAGGAGCGAGCTGGGATGTTACGTCTCACTTGTTAAGGCGTCCTGAGACCTTCTTTACGCCTTCACATACTATGCTTTATACTGGTGTAGGCTTGTTGAGTATAGCAGCAGCAATTAGCGCAAATCTATTGCTAAAGAATAAAAACATTCGCACTATGTCATTTTCCACAGCTTTGAAATTGTTAATACTAGGGTCTGCAGTGTCACTGGTTGCCGGCCCGTCTGACTATGTATGGCATCAGATATTTGGAGTGGATGGATTGCTAAGTCCAACTCACCTAACTTTAGTTACGGGTATGCTAATAAATTCTATCGCCCTGGTGCTAGGGTTTGCAAGGATAATTGTATATTTTCCAACACTAAGAGATAGACGATTGATTAAGGCTTTAATGATTCCTGCATTTGCGGTCATGTGGCTCACGATGATATGGTATGTCTATATGTTTGCTTTACCTCTCTCTAACGGAGCGCACTTTAATTTTAACCTAAATCCAACTTGCGAATCAATAATTGCTATTATTACCCTACCCCTAATCTGCTCTCTAGTTTTTATAACGGCATCTAGAACTATCGGAAAATTTGGCGCGGCAAGTGCAGTTACCGCGCTATTACTAGGAATGATTTCATTTGCAAACATATTACCATCTAAACAACTAACTCCTTTTCTCCCATGGTATCTGATGCTCATAGTACCTGCAGTAGTCTCAGATCTAATCCTAAATAAGCCAGCAATAATTAGAGGATCATCACACATATTAAAGACAGAAGTATCTGGTATAATTTCAGGTGCAATAATCGGATCAATATTTTATATCTTTGGATATCCTATGCTTCCAATAACATTTGCAGAACCATTAAGCTATACTTTTCATTCAATGAATGATATATTGGTGAACTTTGTTAAGACGCTTCCATTAGTACTCGTTTTTACTGCAATTCATGGAATGGCAATGGGAGTCACGGGCGCATTTATATCGATAAAGAAAATAAAAGTACCACATATGGATATTGCAAGAGATATGTTATCTCATGCAAAAAATACTGAACCATAATAATGGCAAAGTTTTAAGTCTAATATTGTATGTATTATAGTAGTGCCTTCCAATATGACAGATGTATCAGATAGAATTACATTTATAGAAACTTTAAACGACCTTTTATCAGCTGAAAACACAGTCATCGAAAGGTTGGACAAAAGAATACTATTAACACGTATACAAGAATTAAAGAAGATGTTGCAAGAGCAGCTGAAACAAGAGCATAAACACCAAAGTAGACTGGAAAATCTAATTGCTTATTATGGTGGAAAACCAACCAATTCAAGAGCCGATCTAATCCCTTTGATTCCAACGAGCGAGAATAGTAATACGTCGAATAATAATATGACAAGTCAACCGCAATCAAGAGTGGAGCAGGGTCATGATAACAGCACCGAGGTAACTCTGGGAGAAATTGAGCTGTCGAATGCAAAAGAAGATTTAATAATAAAAAATGCAGAGATTTTAGAATATAGAAGGATATTAAAAGTATCTGAAAAATTAAATGCAAAGGATGCAATAAATATAATAAAACAAAATTTGAAAGAAGAGGAATCGATGTTTAAGAAAATAAAAAATATTAACTCTAAAATTTTCAATAAGTCAGACGATAAAAATGTTAGAAATGAATCATTTGATTTGGGATCTGCAATAGGTGACGTTTTGACATCGTACTGGAATTCAAAAGAAAATCCATCTAAGGTATACATATTTAATAGAAGAGTCCATCATGGAGGGATTGGTGCTTTGCTTGGTTTATCTTCGTTATACAAAAAACAACCAATTATCACAGGTATTTTGTCAGGATTAGGTGCACGTCTTGCAAAGGACGATTACAAAGATTCTAAAGAGTGGTTTGCTTTTAAGAAAAGGGAAGATGACGTAGAAAGTGATGACTTCAAAAATAATAACACATCGTGATTTACCATTAGCATCTTTCTGTTATAGTCAGAT
>DATDNG010000599.1:0-3581 GCA_036518375.1 Nitrososphaeraceae archaeon
GGCAATTCAAGGAAGACACCTGATGATACACTATAGCCTGAGGAATATCTTTCATAGCATCCAAGGACTTTGGCATTTTGAGAAGACGTAAAAGAGCAGCATAAAAAATTAGTTCATGATAACAAAAGTTACTTGTCATGACTCACAAGGCGGACCTTATTATCATTAATATCTGTCTTTGCTTACGCTCTCTATATTGAGTATTTCGACCTATATCGTATCTCACTTCCTTACTTCTTTTGCTGACCTATGTACGTTACCTTGAAACAATTTTTGTCGACCGTCTTCAGCTGGTTTTTAATGATGACGTTGATTGACGAAGATACGCGGATGCCAGATACTAGTGTCATGCCACAGTACTTATGTAAGGTTAACGAAGTATTATCATGAGGAATTATAGCGGCCCTTCAAACAGATTTGTTGCTACCAACCCCAAGAACGGCCATGAGAGAGTTGTAGTTGATAGGGAAGATGCAAGACACCTTGAAATATTTATGAATGGTAGCTGGAGACACGTCCAAGAAAAATGTCGAGAATATACAAATAAAGATTGCAGGAGGAAGACGGATGCCAATGGGTAAGTTAAATTGATAGATATATGTTTTGTGATTCATATCCAGCTATCATTTCCTTGTTTATGAACTACTGAAGGCATCAGCAGCTTCGTTGGATTTGTGCAATATTAGTATTAATTCTAGTAGTTATATCTAATGGATTCCAGGTACAGAAGGTTGGATCTCTCAATAATGCCCCAAAGAAGTTTGAATTAATAGGGAGAGTGTAAAATGAAAAACATTTGTATTTATTATATCATGGGAGAGGAGTTTGTTGTAGTTTTGGCATACACTTATTGTTATTCGGACTCCATATGATCCTGTTTGACACAATGGATGACTAGAAGTTGGTTTTGTTGGTAAAGCCGAGGCAGACGGTGATCCTGGAGTAGGCAATACGTTGTTATTGTTCCTAGCTGCATATACCAATTGTGTAGTGAATGGAACAACAATAATGACCATTAACGAGGACAAGCCTAATGCTACTACTGCTATAATTGGTTGGGCATGCAATTTGCACTTCATTTTTGCACTCCCAAGGGGCTAATAAAATATTTAATAATATAAGGGCTTACAATTCGAAATATAATAATATATCATATAAGAAACTATTCTCCAAAAACAAGATATACAATACATTAAAAACAAGTATAGCCTACATTCCGGTCACGTTTTTAATAATACTCTACATCATCGCATTCACAAACTGTGAATTGCTTACGACATACAGGACACTCTTCCATATCGCAACCAAGATGATGAATGCCTCCAGGGAATACTCCACAAAGATCACATGGGTCCTCTCGATCTTTATAATGTGTCATACGTCCATGTAGTATCCCATTGACTTTGACCATTTTCACTTTGCATGTATTAAAATAGCTATCTTTCTTTCTCCCTCTATGACAGATTGTACATTTTTTTATGATATGTATGGCATATTACCTTCTTTTAATTAAGCCATTCAAAAATCCAATTTGAATGTTTAACAAAAAAATGTACTTGCAAAATAAAATTGGATCAATAATAGAACTATTTGCTAAAGCGATGATTGAGCAAAAAAACAGTTCCTTATCTAGGACATAGACTATTGCTGTCTGTGCAACTCATGAAATAAGGAATTTGATGGTGTGTATAAAGTATAACCCAAATGATAATACTAGTAATGTCTACATCACCACAACACAAATAATGGTAACCAAAAATCATTCAATTTACCAAAAAAGAGATGAAATATGAACGTTTTATTCAGCTCATTTTTTCTCAACAGCCAAAGAGTAATCATATGTATTGTCAGCAAAATGGGAACTCCTACAGTAGGAATAAGAACCCATGGCACAGTGGTCATGGTAGGATGATGTCCTCCTGTAGATAATAATTGCACATTTGAACTAGTAATACCAAGGTATATTGCTGCCACCAGATCAATAATACCAAGAAGATTCCAAATAATAGACACATTTGTTGCTAAGCGATATGCTCTTTTGAAGTAATATGCAATCGGAATAGCTGTTAGTCGAATTAATATGTCTCCGATATCTGCAGTATAACCGAAAACAGGAGATAGAATTCCTTGTGATACACCTAACAGAAATGAAATTCCTATTATCCTTATTGCATGCAGAGACATCAAGGCACTAATGATCTTATTTTTCCTTGTTCCCATATCATTGGCAAGTTTGCTCTTTGATGATGTCGGTATTGATAGTGACGATGGTTGAATTGTTTCTTTGTTATTTTTTGACTGAGAAGTTTTGGCTGGGTGTACTACGATTTAGATAGAAGATAAAGCAATGGTGTCAATCGACATATTTAATACCTTATTACTTATGTGAACATATTTTCTTTAGGAGAATCCGGAAACTCATATGTTGTTCTCGATGTTTTTCTTTCCTGCATTTTACCTCATTTCCTATCAAATAAAAAACAATCGCATGGAAACGTCTACAAAGGTAACTCTAGGGGTTTAGCTTGACTGGGTATTATCTTGAGGACATCCCTTATCATTGACATACTGTAACATATCAAGTGCAAGATACAGAGTTCGGTAACACTGATGCCATTCCATGCAATCTCCACCTATCGACTTCGTTTCCTTTGTCATAGATAATGAAGAGTAAATTTTGTATATCGCATTCTACCCAGACTGCCAGGATCACGAGATGGTATCAGAAGATAATAATGACTACGAAATAGATATAATAGAAGACAAACTTGCTTCTCTTCGTCTAAAGATTCCAGAACTATTAAAGGCTCCTCCTCATGTTGAAACTCCTGCTACATGGGTGCGTGTAAGGGGAGATAAAGCATACATCTCTGGACATGGACCTCAGAATCCAGATGGTTCTATAGCAGGACCATTTGGAAAAGTAGGAAGCGAAGTATCTCTGGAGCAAGCATACGAATCTGCTAAATTAGCAGGTCTATCAATATTAGGTAGTCTCAAACGAGAACTGGGTAGTTTAGGTAGAGTAACAGCATGGCTACAGGTCAGAGTTATGATAAATACAATAGCAGGATTTACTCAGACAGCTGATGTAGCTAATGGATTTTCTGATCTAATTTTTGCGTTATATGGCCGTGAAACAGGTATGCATGCACGCTCAGCTATAGGAGTACAAGCATTACCAGTCGGCCTTCCTGTTATAATAGATGCTTTGGTAGAAATAGCACCTGCTGCTGTCTAATCTAATAATAAAATTTGGTACTGATACGATGAAGAGATGGAAAAGGGGTTATTTATTGGAATCCGTACAAGCACTTAGGCTAATCAAATTAATCTATAGAGACAAGACACACAACGTCAAGTGTTTCTTGCTGTATCCGCTAATTTGACTGACAAGAATCAGGAATTTCATATGCTTAATTACTAACGAGTATTTACAGAATGATTCTTTTTTGCAAGCATTCGCCAAAATCTTCCAGTTATTGTAGGTCTGTTCCAACGCTGTGACTTGTTATTTTGCTGCTGTATAATTATTCAATTAACAACGGCGACAATAGCCTATTTCCCCAATTAACAATATC
>DATDNG010000600.1:0-4617 GCA_036518375.1 Nitrososphaeraceae archaeon
TAAAGAGCTAATAACAATAGTAGACGAGCTGCGCCATTTAGATGGAATTAAAGGTAATTTTATGTTAAGTGAATCAGAGTACCTTGCTCCTGTAGCCTTATTTGAGAAAGGGAAAATAGCATCACAGATTATCTATACTAACGTGAAGGAAATTGTAGATCAACATCAGTATATATTTGATACCCTTTGGGACAAGGCATTATCTGCAGAACAGAGAATAAGAGAAATTGAAGAAGGAGCAGTTATCTATGAAACCAAAGTATTAGAAGAATACGAAGAAAAAATGAAAAAATTCAGAGGTTACCTTGAAGATTCTAACCAGCTATCAGTTTGTACCCAATCTAATAGAATACAGTTTGTCTATAATAACTTCTTTGATATCATTGGAAAGATCCTAGATAAATCCAAAAACGAAGAGCACAAGGGAATTAGATGGCTTACCTCAATCATGGACAAGGATAGCGCAAATTTAGTTAGAATATTTCTTGATGGCGGTGTTGTTATCCGGCACATTGATAAAATACCTATGAGCTTTGGAGTTTCAGAGAAGGAAGTAGTTGGCTCAATAGCAACCCCAGAAGGGAGTGAAATGGCAAAGACCCTTTTTGTCAGTAATGAACCGCTCTATGTCAAGCATTTCAGTTCATTATTTGAAGAATCATGGAAGAATGGCATCGATGCTAGAGAAAGGATAAAGGAAATTGAAGAGGGAGTATTGCCTATTAGAACCAGGCTTCTAGAAAGTCAAGATGAAATTATCAAAGAAATAAGACGACTAAACAATAGCGCTGAGAAGCTATCAATTTGCTCAGGATTTGTTGGAATGCAAATGAGTTACAGCTATTTCTTTGACTCTTATAAGAACTTGATTGACAGATGTGGAAATGGAGAACAAGCGGAATTTGATAGATTAAGGTGGATTATAAATGTGGATCAAGATAGTATAAAGCTGGTTAAAATATTCCTTGAATTGGGATTTCAGGTAAGGCACATCAAAAATATGCCACCAATAAATTTCGACGTGTCAGATAAGGAATTAGCTCTAAGAATAGAGAAGATGGAAGATGGGTTTGATGTAAGACAAACCTTCTTAATCAGTAGTGAGTCATTATACGTAAATCACTTTAATTCTGTTTTTGACAACTTGTGGAAGAATGGTATTGATGCAGAAGAGCGAATTAAAGATATTGAAGAAGGAGCTGACTTAGTCGATGTTGAAGCTATTCGAAGTTCGTCAAGAGCACAGGGCCTTTATATGGATATTGTAAAATCAGCTAAAGAAGAAATACTATGGATATTTCCTACTATTAATGCTTTTATCCGTCAATATAAAATAGGGGCTATACCACTAGCAAAAGAAAAAAATGCCAAAATTAGGATATTAGTTCCTTTTCACAAATCAATAGAAGACATGATGCAGAAGTTAAAGGGAGGAGAAAATTCGACTCATGATAGTAGGTTCATTGTTAGATATATTGAACAAATGTCCGAAACTAAGGCTACAATATTAGTAGTTGATAGAAAAATATCATTAGTAATGGAATTAAAAGACGATACTAAATCTACATTCTATGAAGCAATAGGATTGTCAACGTACTCTAATAGTAAAGCAGGTGTTCTATCTTATGTTGCTATATTTGAGAATTTATGGAGGCAAGCTGAATTGTATGAACAATTGAAAAAATCGAATAATCAACTTGCAGCAGCAAATGAACAACTAAAAGTCCACGGTAAGATGCAAAGAGAGTTTATCGATATAGCAGCTCACGAGCTTAGGACACCTATACAACCCATACTTGGCCTTACCGAAGTTATTTCTTCTAGAGTAAAAGATACAGCAGAAGCAGAACTATTAAAAGTTGTTACTAGAAATGCAAAAAGACTCCAGCAACTTACAGAAGATATACTAGATGTTACAAGAATTGAGAGTAACTCTCTGGTATTAAATAGAGAAAAATTCAATCTAAATGATGTAATAGTAAATGCCATAAATGACATTATTGCAAATACCATTTCTTTTAGTTTGAAGAAGAAAGAAAATATAAGAGTAGTTTATGAGCCATATAAAAATAAAAATATAATAGTACGAGCCGATAAAGCAAGGATAACTCAGGTTATTTCTAATTTATTAAATAATGCTGTAAAGTTTACTGCTGAAGAAGGAGGCATTATATCTATTATTTTGGAGAAAAAAAAGGATGATGATGACCATCACTATCAAGAAGAAATTGTCGTCAAAATAAAAGACACAGGTATAGGAATAGCTACAGAAATACTACCGAGGCTATTTGCTAAATTTGCTACGAAATCAGAAAAAGGAACAGGGTTAGGACTATATATTTCCAAAAGTATTGTGGAAGCTCATGGTGGTAGGATATGGGCTGAGAATAATGCAGATGGCATAGGAGCTACATTTTACTTTAGCCTCCCATTGATTAGACAGAGATAGATGAGGTAACAGGGTAATCAAAATCTTGATATTGTCATTTTAGAAGTTCAAAATCAAATGACGAGTCGAAGTCAATATTGGACAACAAAGTGACCCACTCTGACAAAGAAGCAGAAACTACTACCTTTCTTGTTTTAATTGTATATGAAATGAGTGCGAGTATTGGATATCATGAGTATGACATGTGTATGTATCACATACGTAGTGTATTGATAGATGTCGTGTCAATTCATATAAAAGCCTTGACAACTAGACGCTATCTTCGTATGTTTGAGATGTATGGATTAGCTTAGTGTTATTTGCCAAATTATTATACCATCTTTATAGTGTAGCTTAACTTAAATTCATAATCTCTATAAGATAAAATGAATCTAATTCAATAATAACATGAAATTTGATATATTTGGCAGAAAGAAATTCAAATGTAACACCTGTGGAGACAAATTCAAGACTGAATCTGAATTAGATCAACACCGCCGACAATACCACAAGTAATCGGCAAATGTTTGATATTGTTTAATGTGAAACTCCATATTTGGATTTGATTGGTTTAGGACGCTATTTTGATTGTTCTAGCTATAACTAAAACAAATGTAGAGGTTATTTTTTATGTCATAATACATTCTGTGATAGAATAATATCTCTCATTTCTAGCTCATTTGAAAGATTATTGTTGTTGCGATGCTTGGGTACCTATAATTTCAATCATCCTTGCATCTTTGTTAAAGTCAATTGCTAAGGTCCTTGAATTAGGGTTATTGGATGTTTCTCGAAAGGTTGCATCTTTACCATCCACATGTACTGTATATTTTGCATCAGCATTACTTTGTCCTTTGTCGTCTATTATATTTCTTGGAAGTTCAATAGTCAAAGTTCCTTTATCAGACGGAGTCGATATGATAGCTATGAGTGTGGACTTGTCTTTATCTTCTATAAGACCTAAAAGTTTACCAGTGGTCATATTATATTTGATTGGGTAACTCTTACCAGCAATAGATAAGTTAGAGATAGCGTTAAGCTTAGTGTTTGTAGTAGAATTTTGCGCATCTACTGGTTTGATAGGTGGGGTTATAGATACAACTACTGCCATCAGCATCATTACTGTTAGTATCATTACTGTTGTTGTGGAGGTTTTTAGATGACTTGCCTTTGGTTTATTTTCATAATTGTCGGCAGACATAGTTTTTAGCAGTATAACCTGACCCTTTATCAAATATAATAGTTTTATAACAAAATTTTTATCCTTTGTACAATTAGCATAGTTTGTTTGACAATGTTGGAATGATAGGAGATAGGATATAGTATAAAAGAACAATCTACAGGGATCGCATTCACAAATTATTAATTTCATTTGAAGAGGAGAACAACCACTTTAACAAAACTGAACAGGAGATTCTGAGCCTGATAGTTCATGCGTACTAAAAAGAAATCAGATAAATCTTTGAGTGCAGCCTACAATGAAATAACTAATAAAAGTATTGTAGTTTTAGAATAAAATTGTCCGCGAAGAGAGGCATTGCATTCGCAGGCAATATCATACTAATGATCTATTTCTGTTTATTTTCCAAAGAGTTTTCCTATTATAGGAACGTTCGCTAAAGGATTTGAACTTTTATTACCAGATGTTGCATTATTACTCGCCGTTGATGTTGTATTGGTAGTACCTGCTGACGTTTTGTTTTGCGCTGATGCTATCTGAACAAACTGGTTGGTAAGAGCCACAAAAGATATGACAATGATGGCTGATATAACTACTGTCGCTATCTCTGCCGTTCGATGTTTTATAACCATTGGACAGACACCACATATGTCACTTATTAATTTTTTGGATTCAATTCTAATGCTATGCTCTCACATTTAATACATTTTAATATACGGGAAAGTATTAGGATAGTCTGATGTTCCTAATAGAGAGAAGGAATATGCTAAACAGCAGATAAAAAGAGACATTGACCAAGTAACTAGCTGACCCATTTTCTGTTCATGCAAGCACATCCTTTGGAATATCAATGATTGCTATGATTAGAAGTATATGACGAGATCTACAGATGATATCAAATTTGCTGCTGAATAGTGACTCACGAACAACGTAATTAGAACATATTATATAATCTGATCATTTTTAATACTTGTTCTTTCTGAAATTACATAGGAGCTTAATGCAGATC
>DATDNG010000601.1:0-2758 GCA_036518375.1 Nitrososphaeraceae archaeon
TTCCATACAACCTCCAATATTACCCAGACCACATCCATAACTTCATTTTTTTGAATGAAATGCAAAGATATCCTCTAAACATGTGATATACTAGTCACTCCTCTCATATGGTATTAGCAGAATGTTGCGTCTCTCTATGAACAAATCTTTTTGATGCATATTTTTGTCTTTTTTTATTTTTATTTTCGATCAGCCTTGGTGTAGCCTGCCTAACTATTGTCTGCAATGAATATAATCTCATAAAAGTTTAGCGCTCATAATGGGCATTCTAAACTAAAGTATATTGTTCTCATTATTGATTGGAAGTAAGGAATTGAATCTCAGAATAGGAGACAGTTAGGTTAGGCGACCTTCTATTGATTCGAATATGGTTGCATTCTAAAACATTTCACACTGTGGCCATTCCAAATTATTTTTCTGTCCGTGTCAAACCATTAATATACCCTGTTTCAAGCAAAAGTAGGGCATAAAGAATATTTGCTATATGTGTCAATACTATAGAGTCAACTACAGGATCACCTTCTACATTTGTCCTAGTATCGTATGTTATCTCCGTAGAGTTTTCATTCAATATTTTTAATTTGAATATTTCTTTAATTTGAAACCGTCCATCGTGTGTTGTTGTCGTAAATTCTAATTTGCTATTTTTCTCATCATATGTTATCTTCTTTGTAACTCCAGTAAAAAATTCGGGAAAAATCTGCTCTAAACGTTTATCCTTGAGGGCACGATAAATGACATCAGATGGAAGACGTAAGGGAATTGATTTGCAAATTAACACCACTCTTCTATCTTATCTCTTCAAACTTATTATCTTATGCACATTTTAATAGATACAAATAACTTCTAAGTCTATATTACAAAACCAAAGTCTATTTACACTGCTTTTGTGTCCGAATACTAATAAGAGTCGAAATTGGACACAGTTTATTTCTAGTATAGAAAAATCCAAAATACATTAATTGCTTTAAATTTAGTTCTTCTCTGTTGTGCTAATAATTAAAAAATGGTAGTGGTCATACTAGTCTACCATAAAACGAAAGAGTCAAATACCGCACAATATATGCTAAGGGAGAAGATTAATCATTTAATTGATTAGTGTCTCTTTTGCTTGCTCTTATGCCCAATCAATCTTTGGAGAATTCCCAACCAATGCAGAGTGATGGAATAGACATAGAATCAGAAATTACTCCGCTAAGATGAACAACGTCTTCAGATAAATATTATTAATCGAATATCTATCATACGTAACCAAAACCATTTAACAAACGCCTAGTCTCACTATCATGGTTGGTGATTCAGAAGAAAAACTTAAAGATTTGCATGACATAAAAGACTGAAATTTTACGAGGTTAATGATTGTCTATTGCATCAACGATATTCCTTACAATGTCTGTTGCTTTTTCTCTATTGATGATACCCGTGACGAAGTAAGGCGTTCCTCCGCCTCTTCCGTCTTTGCCGGCTATACCCTTAAATAATTTATTGCAATCAATGTCCACTAATGATTCATTTCTTGCAAATACAATACTGACCACTGTATCATTGGGCTCACGATTCATGTTACAAATGAGTACTACAGTATTGTATTGAGCAATTTTTTCTCCTGCAAACGCCCGGATCTCAGAGTCTAGTAAGCCAGAGAATATACCTTGAATAATAGTTATTTTATTATGTTTTGCGGTAGACGGTGATATGCTCTCAAGCTTTTCTTTGGTTAGGATTTCTAATTTGCTATGATATATTTCATTATCTGCTTTTAGTTTTCTTATTGTATTTTCTACTGTGTTAAAGTTTGCCCCAATCTTGTTGCAGATATTCAATAACTTTAAGGATGATGCTATTGCAGTTTCTTTTGCCTGCTTCCCTACTACAAAATTTATCTCATACTCCCTAACATTTTTAGAAATTCCTTTTACTAGAAAGAAATCACATTCGCTAAGATTACATGCATGCTCCATAGCACAGGCAGCAACATCATGCTCTTCTATCTCTATTACCCTGATCGAATCCGATTCCTTTTTTATGCGTTCAGCATTTGCTCGTAGACGAGGAAATTGTTTCTCTGCTTCAATTAGAGACACAAAAGAGTGTGTTATTACTTTTCTTCCCATACTGATAAGGAAATTTACCTCTGATTGTGCTTTGATTATTGACTCTAGTTCAAGATGAGGAGTTAAAATAAATACGCTATTATCTGTTTCGCGATGTTCTACCTTTCTTACAGATAGTGTTTGACCAATCGACTTCTGAAGTGATCCTATAAATGCATGTTCTGCAGTATGCGCTATCTTGTTGTGCACATTTTTTCTAATAATTAGTATAATATATTACACACGGGCTCTCAACCATTCAGACAAGCCAGGATGAATTTATCGTAAGATCTTTTCTTGTTGGTTAGGCTGCGTCTATAGCATGTGTTCTAATCTGAGAAAGGAGAGACGTGTTTTATTTTTTAAGGGAAGATCTGCATAGATTGAACCTTTGGCGGCATTGCTGATTGCATTGTATGTATTAATTATATTATAGCGATAGAAGATGTGTTTTACTGGATTAGAGCGAAATAAATGTACAGTTAAATGTAGTATGGGATAAAAACCTAATGTTAGTGGCTATTTATCTATATTGGGATAAATTCGCTTTCTCTTCAGGCTTCATTTCTCTTTGCGTCTTGATCTTTTTGACTGCCTCTTCGAAATGGCGCATTGAAACAAGTGCGTCAGAAGTATGTTTTGCTGCTTCTTCTGGCGTAGGGTAC
>DATDNG010000602.1:0-9654 GCA_036518375.1 Nitrososphaeraceae archaeon
CTCAATGCTGCCGCCCCCATGCCAAGATATGGGTCTGGACTGGTCGACAATTTGCAAGCCCAAAAAATAAGCTATGCAACACGATACTATCAACCCTACTATAATTAGATTTAAACAATTCAAATGTTTAAGCAAAGAAGAGATTGAATCAACTTTCAGCCTACTTTTATTGAATTAGTATATGCGATAAATGGGATTGTAATGGCTAATGGTTTTATGTCATAAAATCTGAATGTGTAAATTCAGATAACTGCATTTCCATAACGGATGCTAGGCAAATTCCTGGACTGAATGCGCCATCTATACTTGAATGTATTGTAGAAGTGTTATGTCGAAGATAAGGTTTACCATATTGGAACTTCTCTTGAGAACTGGTCAAGTATGTTTGCAACTGAAGTGTAATTTCAGATAACGACAACTAATAACTTTGCAATTGTGTCATCAAAAGTAGAACATCTACTGAACCACTGGATTTACGTAATCTATTTTATACCAAAATTCCTTTATCTTGTGATAGCTTAATCTAATGATTTCTCTCTATGTTTGCAGCTATCACAGAAATTCATTCATTTTAGTGACTACCTAGCGTGTATCAGAGTGTTGTAAAAATACAAATACTATCCCCCTTTGTTCATTATTACCTAACAATAACAATCTTTATATCTAATTGTTCTATTGAAATCTATGGATTATAGCAAATTATGCAAAGATATTTTTGACCTAGACCAAAAGATTCGTTTTGCTGCTATATGTGATAGGACTGGTGAAATCAAATACGGTGGACAACGCGAAGGTGTAAGAAGCTTTCTCTCTAAAGAGCAAACTAAAGAATCAGTTCAACAAGCATGGAATAGATGGAAATTACGTGATGCTATGGAAAGTACCATTGGAAAAGGAAAGTTTGCAATGGCAGAATATGAAAAGGTTAGACGCTTTACAATACCTGTTGATAATGAACATCTCCTTCTTGTAAGTACAGAAGTTGACGCAGATCTAAATATAATCTACAAGATTCTAAAGTTAATACATTAGAAGAGTATTTTTTAATTCCTAATCAATGATTCATAGATAATACTACTAAACAGGTAGACAAACATGTTCTTGATAATATTGTAAAGGAATTAAATTGAAAAACTCGATATAGTTGTTGCCGTTTTTTTAGATTATATTACTTTACGTCTATGCTATTCCTATTACATTCAAATTATCGTTAAATCATCAACAGATGAAACTGCCACTATCCCTCCGCTAGTCGTTCCCGTCTTTGCTGCCTCTTTGATAACGGAAACTGCTTCTTCGGCCTTATTCTCATCAACAATTGTCACTACTATAGTCCTTGTAGAATACGCCATCTTTTGAGTTCCTGATCCTTTACCAGAACTTACTGTATATTTTTCCCCTTTTCCCATTCCTTTGGATTCGTAGAATGTAGCCTGTAAGCCTAAGGTGTCTAAAGCAGACAATACATAAGGAGTCTTCTCATATGCAATAAATGCTTCAATTCGCTTCATTGGCATAATATAACCACAATGACATTATGAGGTGTACTTAATAAGCTTGTAACGACTATGCATTCAGATCCACCTACCTTTGTTTATACATCAATAAGCTCAAGATTAAGATAGATAATGTCGTAGTGGCATATAATATCAGGGTTCTGTTTCTAAGATACATGGAATTATGTCCAAGGAATAGTAGGTTAGTGTAATGACTAGTCTTAACTTTATGCAAAATTTATTTATTCTATAGTTATTGAATCTGCTATCATCATATTTACTATCTGCGCTAGCTCTTCATTTCCAATTGGCTTTTGAATATAGTTAACCTTACCTAGCTCTGGAAAGTGCTGACTTCTAAACTTCTCATAATACTCCTCTGAAGCTTTTATGAAAAGGATATATAATACGTTTTTATCACGTTCTCTTACCTTTTTACAAAGCTCAAATCCATTTAGTACAGGCATTTTAATGTCAAGTAAAATCAAATCATAATAATTAGGGCTGAATTCCTAAGTGCTTTGACGGGATCTGTGTATGGAATGCATCATGCCCAGCATCTTCTAACACCATTTTATAAACCATACAAATGTTAGGTTCGTCGTCAACTAGGAGTATCCTCTTCCACTTTTGTTGATTATGCAGTCCTTCTCCTTGTGTTTTTTGGTTATGTAGTAGATGCTGCATACAATGTTCATATTCTTCTTCTCTTGCTTGAAGGTGCAGTTTTGTTATAATTTGATCATAATATTTTGCGTCAAAGGAATTGAGTATTATTTTAGATTTGTTATTATTATAATAATCTCTCAAACTCAGTATTAAGATTAATCTTCATGTCCCAACTGGAACCACCACCATTCTTAGTTCTGTTAACTGAAATCATTTATTTTACTGGTAGTAAAAGATATTTTTGATTTGTAAAAACTGCTGCTATGCTTCTGTCGTACGGTCTAGTTCAAACATTCCTTTTCCTATATCTTTCTTGGGACTAAGCAAGCTTTAACTCATACTATTATAAAATATTAGCTTTCAATGCAGCAAGCCGTACAAACTTCTTGCAAGGAACATCCTATGCTATTCAAATTTGCTATTTTTTGTTTACAATTGGTAAACTAAATGCAAATGTAGCTCCTTTACCACCTGGATTGTTCTGAGCCCATATTCTACCACCATGAGCCTCTACAATACTTTTTGATATGAACAAACCTAATCCGGTACCCCTCTCTGATTTTGTAGTAAACTTTGAAAATAGTCTTGGCATTATCTCTGGTGCAATTCCAACACCTGTGTCCTTTATGCTTACAATTACCTTTTTGTTATTATGGCAGTCGTCATTATTTTTTGCATGTTCCTCTAAACTAACTGATATTATACCTACTTGGCCTTTCACTGCCTCCTGAGTAAACTTGATAGCATTATTTAATAAATTGTAGATAACCTGACATATTCTTGCCTTATCACCTTCCACGTAAATGTCTTCTTTTGAGATGAGTTCTAGTCTTATACTAACGTATTCTCTCAGTTGACTTTTACAATCTGCCATAGCATTTAATAGCATTTCAAGTAAGCTGAATCGTTCTTTACTCAGTTGCAGCCAGTTACTTTCAATTCTGGTAACATCCAGTATATTCTCAGTAAGCTGCTGCAATCTTTTTGCATTCCTGCTAACAACGTTTAATAATTTAGATTCTTCTTCTCTATCCCCTATCTTAGAGCGGATAACTTCAGTTAATCCAAGTATAGGCTGAATAGGAGTACGTAGCTCATGAGCTGCTATATTAATAAATTCACTTTGCATTTTGTCATGAATTTTTAGTTGTTCATATAACTCGTTTTGTTTCCATAGGATCTCAAAGATAGAAGTATATGACAAAATAATTGACTTGCTATCAGAATATGTGGATAGTCCTGCTGCATCATATGAATTATCTCTTGTGTCGTCCTTTAATTCTACAATCATGCAATGTTTCTTATCGATCAACACAAGTGTTATCTGAGTTTGCAAGTTTTCTTCAGCAATCCTAAAATCTACCAATGGGCAAATGGCCTTCGCTTCATTTATTATATGCATAATTTGTTCACTTGCAGGGATAAGTATCCTAATTTGTACTCCACGTTGCTCTGTTGCTTCCTTTAATAGCTGCAATAGACCCATACGTATTTGACGTCTAAAGGCGTTTGCTGTTGGAAACAGTACTGATACATTACTTCTTGCTGTCTTAAGATAACTCCATGCTCTTTCTATTGCTTCTTTTGGATTTTGGATGATTTCTATATTGGCAGTATCAAGTCCAGCTTCAATATCTTTGATTCTATATGCAGCATCGATTCCGCTTTTCCATAACTCGTCAAATATAGAATTGTAGTGGTTAACGTACGAAGGCTCAGTACTAATTAATAGACTTTGTATTTTCTTACCTCCTTCCATCTTTTCTATGGTTGCTGACATTTCTTTATCTGAAACTCCAAAGCTCATAGGAGGTAGATTTTTAACATGTCTGATTTGAATTCCATAATTCATATATATCTTGGCTAAATCAATATTGTCCTTTTCTATTTTAGTAATATACCTAATACCTTTATGTTTCCCCTTCTTTTGCTTTTCTAATAGCTTTTTCTTTATTTTAAAGAAATAGTTATAGCTGTACTGCATTCCTCCTGAAGTAATACATGTAGATAATTCATTTGAGTTGGCTGTAAGACGACTGATTTCCTCAATAATTTGATCTGGATCTTCAACTATCCTTGTTTCATAATGTATTATCCCTTCTTCTATCTCCTTAATCTTCTGCTCAGCTGGTATAGATCTCCCCCAAAAGCTATCAAATACAAATTGTCGCTGTTGCCGTACAATTTCCTTTACATTACTATAAACAATCTGAGATGCTGGCTTTCCTTTCTCATGAAATGTGGCAGGAGCTATGTACTCTGTTTCGCTTATGTAAAAATTACCCTTAATTCCTTCTATATGACGTAGCTCGTCTACCATTTTCAATAGCTCTTTACAATAACCTACATTATCCTCAGTAATTTCAGTAATGTATCTTAATTTCACACCTCTGCTTTTGGCATCAAGAAAAGCTGTCCTTAGCTCTTCAATTTCAACAGCTAATGATGGCCTAGTGTAATCTACACAAGCATAGATTCTACTCTTTGCTTTAGAGGTAAATTGTAATACCGTATTCACTACATTTTGCTCACCATGCAATACTTCAGTCCTTTCATTGATAACATCTGATGGTGATGCCTGTGTAGTAGTCAAAGAGTCATCTAAAGGTTACTAATAAATTGATAAGTATAAAACATTAACTCAAAATATCCTACTGCACATGATGCTATTGGCACCTTTTATTGCCATTTCTGAGAAAAATATTCACAAAAGGCTAGGATGAATACAAACATGTAACAAACTTGGATTATTAAAAAAGCCTTTGTTGATATAAACTCATGTAGTATGGCCTAGCCCAAGTGTTCCATTTCCTATGCATGATTCTAAGTGGGTGTTCCATTTTGTGACTCGTTAGTCTCTATGTCTAATGGTATCTTTTGGCCCGTCCTCTGACTAATATGTTTTTTATCGAATGCTATTGGCTGATTAAGACAATTTTTATCAAGCGAATGTGTCTTGAGAGCTTATGTTATGATTCACCAATTTTATTTAAATTGAATCTAACAAACTGCTTAAAGTCTTCAAGTCTGTCTCCAAAAATCAGCTTATCAAAGCAGTCTTGATTTACTAATCGAGCATCGCTTGTTATGGAATCCTCTATCTCTTGCCTCCTACTGTACGTATCACATTCTTTTATCTTAGACTGCATTTCTTTTGTAAAACAACAATACATGTTTTCAGCGGACTTTTCTTTTGCATTTATGTAATCTAACCGGTCTTTCAAAATCAGTGCTAAATCTTCCTTTGTTAATTCTACCGTTCCTTTTGAAGCCATTACATGAGAAATCTCATGGCCAATTATCCCAGGTAATAAATCTGGTAACTTCTCAGTTAAGCCTTTGTAAATATATATGGCAAATTTATTGAAATCCTTTACATCTGGATATGTAAGGGCATAAAACAAAACACGTGTTGAATAAAACTTGATTCTGTATCTCTTGATAATCATAAAAGGAATAGGATAAAGGTTGGGACAATAAGGAATCACTGACTTCTCAATTAAGGAATTGATCACGTGCTCATAGGCAGACTGTAATTTTTGTAGAACTGGCTCAGATCTACCAATACTTTCTATGAAATCAGAGGCGATCAAAAACAGATGTAATGGTATTGTTCACTCTTATATATTGCATAATATGAGCTAACGCTATAGCACATTGTTATAATTGAAGTTTTCAGCCCATGCCATGTTCTTTTCGGTTATGTTCTGCTGCAGCAGCCAACGCTTGAAGATGATTTCCAACACCATTCCACTCCGCAGACTCGGTACACCCAATGAGATCGCGAAGGCCGTAGCAATAACTCTTGGTTTTCCAAATAACTGATATTTTTCTTGATATCGTCGCAAACAATCAACGCATATAGTTATTATCTGTCTTGCCTTTCTCTGTCTGTACCAGACTATTTTTCTATTTTCCATCCAAACAGATCGCTATAGAATTTCCTTGATCTTTCAACATCATCTGTCGGTATTTTAAAATGAACTATTGTTGGCACATCTGATATATCACACATGCTCTATGTACTGTATACAAAATCTACACACCTGGATGGCTTGATCTTCCTTCTATACATGATCTTGGTAATAAGACCCTGAACTTTTCGAAGAGTTTGTTTCATTTGATTTACTTATCATGGATAGCAGTATACTAAATATAGTTTATAAATATGCAAGGGAGTAAAAGTATAGTTGCAACATATCGAAGAGCAGCAACAGCAACAGCAAAAACGACAGTAGTTTCATCTCATGTCCAATTAAGAGTATCGATATTGCTCCTATATTAAAGATAAAAAGAAGCAGTAGTCAATGATAGTAGTGGAAGTGGAAATGGAATAACGGTAGTGGATAACCAACAGCAACAACAAAGTAATGATAGCGTTTCTCATTGTTATTCTAACATCTATGTATGTATATCGGTTAGTCCATGATCAATAAGACCATTGATAGAAGGAAAATTATAATAAGATAAAAATACAAGAGGCAGGAGTCTTCATTTCATATACCATAACTCGTGATTGCAAAAGTGAAACACGATAAATATGTCCCTTGATTATCTAAGAGATACTTTCGTATTAAGCTATAACAAGTGTAAATTCTTGTGCTCATAGAGCCTTCTGTACGGCCTTAGCAGCAGGCAGATATGCAAGTGCTGCAGAAGTGAATGCACGTACGCCTCCACGGAGTGTTGATTCTGGATCAGGAGCAAAGTTAGGCTGATGATTAGACGGTAGATTTGGGAGCTTGGCCATAGGGGTATCACCAAGAGCAGCATTATAATGGTCCTTTGAGTGACCACCAAAGAACCAGTAGCAGTATGGAATGGGTTCCCCATCATAATGATAGCGGCCTGGAAGACCGTACTTTGAAAAGTCCTCACTAATCATCATTGTTGGTAGTTCTACAACATTTTCAGGGCCTAACATTGCTATATGGACAGCTCGTATGCGCTGGTCGATCGGCTCAGTGTTGCTAGTAAGTGGAAACGCGTCTGATGTTGTAATCTCCGGGTGCTTGGGAGCTCGAAAAGCCTGGGCTTCTGCTTCTGTCATCCGATGAATAGCATCGACTATTTGCTGCTGTACGTGAGTACTCTGTGTGCGTATGTTTAGGCCTATATGAGCTTCGTCAGGAATGACATTGTGTTTCATCCCGGCTCTGATAAACCCGACAGTGATGACAGCTGGAATGTCGCCTGCAAGCTCGCGAGAGCGAATGGTCTGCAGGTTCATAACTAGTGAGGAAGCCATAACTACCGGATCGACAGCCACCTGCGGCAAAGAACCATGTCCACCCCTTCCGAACAGCTTTATGTTTACGTTGATTGATGCAGACAAAATCACACCAGAGTTATGTCCAACCATACCAGCTGCGAGCGGCAAAAGGTGTTGGCCTAGACAGACATCTGGGCGTCGAAACTTTGTGAACAGGCCGTCATGAAGCATAGCCTCGGCTCCCTGTCCAGTTTCCTCGGCTGGTTGGGCACAGATAAATACAGTTCCACGCCATTCTTCTCGTCTCTTTGCCAAAATCTCTGCTGTAGCTATCAATGACGTAATATGCATGTCATGACCGCATGCATGCATGACTGGGACAGTACTTCCATCTATTTCAGTACCAACAGCCTGACTGGCATAATCTACGCCAGTCTGCTCCTTAACCGGAAGAGCATCCATGTCTGCTCGGAGCATCACAACTGGACCAATACCGTTGAGTAATATTCCAATCACACCTGTATGGCCAACACCCTCCTTCACTTCATAACCTGCATCACGAAGATGTTGTGCAACGATAGCCGCTGTTCTATGCTCTTGCATCGAAAGTTCAGGGTGCCTGTGAAGATCACGATATAATTCGGTCAATATAGGTATTCGATCTTCTAGGTCATCTAGGAGTTGAGTAGCTCGATGGGCTACGACATCGATAGACTCGTAGGTAGGCGATGATTGAATATCCATGTTCAGGTCTTGCTCCGATTTACGGAATATATCTAGGAAGTGTACGAGTTATTATTAAGTATTGATCCTTTGTTGGTTTGTAGACTTGTTATGAAATGGGCCATGTGTGCTAGCCGTGAATATGTATTGTATGTATTTGTGGATAGGTCTCCTAAAGTAGATGGCTCCCAATTATTCATGGTGCTACCCATACTACTAATAAGCAAAAATGGGTCACCTTTACCAAAGGTCTTGTATTCAATATCAATATCTCCTACATGGACTTAGTTAGCTACTGGTATATTTTGTATGTTTAGTGAATTTGTAACATTATTAGATTTCATTTGATCTGGTTGACCATAAGCGAGGTTGGTAATAGTACCAGAATAATTATTATTACTAATCAATATAGCACTAATAGGAATGATAATTAGAAATGCGAAAGCAATAAGAGAAACCGTGTGGCTTTACTCATTAATTTGAGATCACAGTAATCTACAGGCAGTTTCCATTGGCTTTGTGGTTGGTTTTATCAAAGGGTAAGCCTGTACAGGTAGCTTCTATAATCATGATGATGTTAGTGGTAGTTAATGGCATCTGTTAAGTTGATGAGATGCCAACAGATGGCAAACTTGATGATTTCTTGTGCTGCTGCTTATGACAGACTTTAAGTATGCCAAGACCCATTATTACATATCCTATCATACATAGTATCAAAAGTCTTGGTACTAATCCCCATTTATCCATTATAGATACTCCTAATACCGATGTTCCAATCAGTGCACCTCCTACTATAAGGAGAGTTGTTGTTACCCTTGCTATGTTCCTTTTTTGAGTTTCGATTCCAAAAGCTAGGAAGAATAAAAATATAGATGATATACCAAGATTAGATATACCAAAAGGTCTTTTATCTACACTCGCAGGTAAGAATCCGTGTTTGTAAATTCGTTCTATTGATCCATCTATAATATGAATCAGCAATAACGTCATTGCAGTTATAGCAAGTAATTCAGATATTCTTTGATTGTATGACTTTATTTCAATCTGCATCGATGTCAATTATAACACCACCACATTTTCTAATAACCTGTTCCTCATAGTAGCAACAGAATATAAAAGGAGAGTGGCTAATTCCAGTTTTGGAATCCAAAGATGGAATCCGCTCTTGAAATTTGTCTCCACGCTTATAATCATAGAGAGGTAAAAGTGAACTAATGAAAAAAAATGAATGACAAAAAAATAATAACAGCAGGAACAACAAAAAAGAAACCATCGACAACAGAAGCGACAAGTATTACGTCAGTGGTTGCATCTGCTGCTTCGATTCTTGGAATACAAAGCCAAACTCGGCAACAGAAGCTCGAAAGAAAAGGAATCGTGAATAAAAGATTCTATCGTTACTATTTGGCAGGAAGTATGATCGCAATGGCTGGAATTCTGCATTTAGTAGTTGCATCGCAGGTATTAGGCGGAGTGGATGGCATAATGCGTTCAGTATTGGCAGCTGATCTATTGACCGCAGGCTTTAGTATAGCTAAATTGGGATTCTTCTTT